>JAFQWG010000172.1 GCA_017407605.1 Agathobacter sp.
GTTACTGAAGTCCATCAATAACGTAGGTATTACCGCTGGGGCTTCGACCCCAAATAATATTATTGAGGAGGTTTCAAAGAATGTCAGAAATGAGCTTTGAACAGATGCTTGAAGAATCTTTAAAAACTATTAGAAATGGAGAAGTGGTAGAAGGTACCGTTATTGATGTGAAACCAGACGAGATCATCCTTAACATCGGATACAAGTCAGACGGAATTATTACACGTAATGAATATACAAACGAACCTAATGTTGATCTTACTACTGTTGTTAACGTTGGCGATACCTTAGAAGCTAAGGTTGTTAAAGTAAATGACGGTGAAGGACAGGTTGTTCTTTCTTACAAGCGTCTTGCAGCAGAAAAAGGAAGCAAGAGATTAGAAGAAGCTTTCGAAAACAAAGAAGTATTAACAGCAAAAGTATCACAGGTATTAGCAGGTGGTGTTACAGTTGTTGTAGATGAAACAAGAGTATTTATCCCAGCTAGTCTTATTTCAGATACTTATGAGAAAGATCTTTCAAAATTCAAAGATCAGGAAATTGAATTTGTTATTACAGAATTCGACCCAAGAAAGAGAAGAGTTATCGGCAACAGAAAAACATTACTTGTTACTCAGAAAGCAGAAGCACAAAAAGAATTATTCGGCAAAATTGCAGTTGGTGATGTAGTAGAAGGTACAGTTAAGAATGTAACTGACTTTGGTGCATTCATCGATTTAGGCGGTGTTGACGGATTGCTTCATATTTCAGAAATGTCTTGGGGCAGAGTAGAAAGTCCTAAGAAAGTATTTACAGTTGGACAGACTGTAAAAGTATACATTAAGAGTATCAGTGAAACAAAAGTTGCACTTTCTATGAAATTCGATGATGAAAATCCATGGAAAGATGCAGATGTAAAATATGCAGTAGGCAATGTTGTAAAAGGTAAAGTTGCTCGTATGACAGATTTTGGTGCATTCGTAGAATTAGCTCCAGGTGTTGATGCATTATTACATGTATCACAGATTTCAAAAGATCATGTTGAAAAACCAGCAGATGCTTTAACTGTAGGACAGGAAGTAGAAGCTAAGGTTGTAGATTTCAACGAAGAAGAAAAGAAAATCAGCTTAAGTATCAAAGCATTATTTGCTCCAGAAGAACCTGTAGTAGAAGAAGATGCTGATGTTGCTGATGTAAATATCGAAGAAGTAGCTGCTTCTATCGAAGAATAATTATGTAAATAGAGGAGCTGTCATTGTTTGGCAGCTCTTTTTTACAAAAGACGGGGGTTTGATATGTTAAACAATTATGAATGGTTTAAAACCGAAATCTTAAAGATGACAAAAATCGATTTAAATTTCTACAAAGAGAAGCAGATGCGTCGTCGTATCGACACTCTTGTAACCAAAAACGGAGCAAAGAGCTATGAAGATTATGTAAAACTTATTAAAGGGGACAAAGCATTGTTTGAACAGTTCGTTAACTTCCTTACAATCAATGTTTCTGAGTTTTATCGTAATACGGATCAGTGGAAACTCATGGATGAAAAGGTTATTCCAGAGATTTTAAAGAATAATAAAGGTACAATCAAAATCTGGAGTGCAGCTTGTTCGACAGGAGATGAACCATACTCACTTGCTATGGCATTTTCGAAACATGTACCACTGAATAAGATTAAAATTCTTGCAACTGATATTGATAAACAGGTTATTCAGCATGCACAGGTTGGTTTATATAATGCCAAGAGTATTGCTGGTGTACCAGCGGATATGAAGAAGAAGTACTTCACTCAGGTAGGTGCTTCATACCAGATTGCAGATGAAATCAAAAAATGCGTAGAATTCAAAGAACACAACTTACTTAAGGATGTATATCCAAAGGATTTTGATTTGATTTTATGTAGAAATGTAGTAATCTACTTTACTGACGATGCAAAAGACATGATTTATGAAAGTTTCTATAAATCATTAAAGAGCAAAGGTGTATTATTTATCGGAAGTACAGAACAGATTAGTAATTACAAAGAATTAGGTTTTGAACGTTTAAGTAGCTTCTATTTCCAGAAACCATAAATTACATAATATAGATAAAAAGACCGCATTAGATGCGGTCTTTTCCTTTTGAAGTAATGAACAATTTAAAAATATGATCAATATAGCGTCTGAGCATAACGTCGGAAGATGAAAAATCTTCGGTAAGTTCAAAGTAAGAGCATTTATCTTTATGCTGTTTCTGGAATACAGGACTCATAATTGTATCATACTGTGGTAAAAATACACCAGTTTTACGATTGTAGCAATTGCAGGCTTTTGCACGTTCACGATATGCTTTATCTACAAAAGTTGCAACACTTTTATGAATTGCCATATCTTCCTCTGGAAGATAGTAATAATCTTTGTAGTTTGGGTAGAAGTAACGTAGTTCACCCTCATATAAAGGAATTCGGATGCGGCTTTGTTCCTGATTCATTGTTAAATAATAATCCTGACACTGATATGATACACGTTTTGGTAAGAAATAATCATTTTTTAATGTAATAATCATTTCTTGCCCTGGATTACCCTCATAAGAGGTGAACGGACTGATTTCTACAGAAGAAATAGTATATTGTCCGTTTAAAATTTCGAGATAAGAGAGGATAGGGAGCAAATCAAGCATTCCTGTCACATCATCATAATTGTGTAATAACAGAAGATTTTCTGCTTCTTCGGATTTGCTGTGAATATAATCCTCATATACATTAATCAGTTCACCGCCGGAAAAACGATCTTCACGGTGAATATCCAAGAAATTTTCGATGGTTTTCTGCTTATAGTTTGGCAGTTTTAATAAGAACTTAATATTGCTTATCAATTTAAAGATATCAATGTAATGAAATTCTTTTAGTTTTTCTGGAATCTGATAGGTGTCACACTTGGCTTTGATAAAAGGAATATCAAAGCCGATCCCATTAAAAGAAATAATGGTTTTGTGTTGGTTCAATATTTCGATAAAGCTTTCTAATATTTCTTTTTCGTCTTCTTTGGTCTCAGCTAGAAATTGTTCTACGATAAGGTTGGCTCCTTCTTTTCTTAAACATCCAATCAAATAGATGCTAGAAGTGGTAGGAGAGAAGCCAGTGGTTTCAATATCAAAAAAAATACAATCTTCATCAAAAAGCTTATTTGTTAAGTTGTTTTGTTTAATATAAAGCTGTTCTTTGTATATATGTTTCATGTTTTTTCTCCCATTTATTGCAAATGATTAAATAAATAGTAAAAATGTATAATAAGTATATCACAAGTATGAAAAAAAGTGCAAAAAATGTATACAATTTATGCGTTTTAGTGGTATAATGGCATCATGTAAACTGTGTGAGTTTATGCGAAAAAATATGAAAGAAAGTGGGGCACGAAAATGGGTCTGAAAACATTTATCGGTGGTGTTCATCCTTTTGAAGGAAAAGAATTAGCAGAGAACGCGCCAATCAAAGAAATCTTGCCCAAAGGACAGATGGTGTATCCTTTATCACAGCATATTGGAGCACCAGCAACTCCAATTGTAGCAGTTGGAGATGCTGTTAAGAAGGGTCAGAAAATCGCTGAAGCAGGTGGTTTTGTTTCGGCACCAATCTATGCATCCGTTTCTGGTACAGTCAAAGCAATTGAACCAAGACGTGTTGCAGTTGGAGACAAAGTAAACTCTATCGTTATTGATAATGACGGACTTTTTGAAGAAGTAGAATACACAGCAGTAGCTGATGTAACAGCTTTATCAAAAGAAGAAATTATCAATAAAGTAAAAGAAGCTGGTATCGTAGGTATGGGTGGAGCTGGTTTCCCAACACATGTAAAACTTTCTCCAAAGGAACCAGAAAAGATTGAATACATCATTGCAAACTGTGCAGAATGTGAACCATATCTTACAGCTGACTATAGAAGAATGATTGAAAATCCAGAAGAATTAGTTGCGGGTATGAAGATTATTCTTCAGTTATTTGACAATGCAAAAGGTTTATTTGGTATTGAAAATAATAAACCAGAAGCAATTGCCAAAATGAAAGAACTTGTAAAAGACGAACCACGTATGGAAGTTGTTGAACTTAAAACAAAATATCCACAGGGTGGTGAACGTCAGTTAATCTTTGCATGTACAGGACGAGCTATTAACTCTAAGATGCTTCCTGCAGATGCTGGATGTATCGTAGACAACGTAGAAACTATCATTGCAGTAAATGATGCTGTTAAAAATGGTAGACCTCTTATGAAACGTGTAGCTACTATTTCAGGTGATGCAATTACAAACCCAGGAAACTTCCTTTATAGCATGGGTATGTCATATACA
>JAFQWG010000173.1 GCA_017407605.1 Agathobacter sp.
AAACAGTAATTAAGGAGGAGCAGTAATGGCAAACGGATTTGGTAGTATGTATATTGGCGCATCCGGTTTGCAGGGTGCCCAGAATGCACTAAATACGACAGCTAACAACCTCGCAAACGTAGGTACCGAAGGGTATGTACGACAGCAGGTTCGTTTTATAGATAAAAGATATGATATGATAAAAAACCCAACCAAGGTGACTAATGCACATCAGTCCGGGTTGGGTGTTTCTATCGGTGACGTAGTTCATGCGAGAGACGTATTTTTGGATAAGTCCTACCGTTTGGAAAAAGGACGTGAGGCTTTTTACGAAACATGTTATGAGACAACGTCTTATGTGGAAGACTTGCTTCAGGAATTAGATGGTGAAGAGTTTAAGCAGAGTGTAGAAGATATTTGGATAGCGTTTCAGGAATTATCTAAGACACCAGCGGATTCTGTGACACAGAACCTTGTAATCCAGAAAGCAGAACTTCTCTTAAGTCGTAGTGAAAACTTATATATAGACCTTCAAGGGTATCAGGCAAATATTGATGCGCAGATTGTAGACAATATCAATCGTGTGAATGAAATCGGTAATAGAATCCATGAGCTTAGCATGGAGATTCAAAAAGTAGAATCCAATCGTATGGAAACTGCGATGACTCTTCGAGATGAGAGAGATCACCTTGTAGATGAATTATCAGGACTTTGTAAAATTGATGTTCGTGAAGATGATTCAGGATTTATGTTCATCAACATTGAAGGTGTTGAATTTGTAAATGAGCAGCAGTGTTTTGAGATGGGCACAACGGTAGATAAAGCAACTGGTTTTTCTACACCAATCTGGCCACATCTTTCAGATGATACAAAAGGTGAATATACAAAAATCTTCCGTACTGAGGGTGAAATCTCGTCTGAGATGAACACTGATATCGGAGAAATTAAAGCACAGCTTTTGATGCGTGGTGATGAGTATGGTGTATATAGCGACCTGCTTACTGCGGCTGCATATGGTCCAATTGAAGACAAACTTCTTATCGAAACACAGGCTCAAGTAGATTTGCTTCTTCATGAAATCGTAACCACAATGAATAATATCTTCTGTCCAAACACAGAGATAGAACTTACACAGGATATGACAATAAACGGCATTGAATATAAAGCCGGAGATAAGATAAAAGTATTAGACGAAGCAAATTCGCCAGTAGGTTCAGACGGAAAACTTCCACCAAGAGAACTTTTCGAGCGTATGGGGACTGAACGTTACACGGTAATGGAAATCAACGGAAGAAATTATTATGTGTACAATGAAGAAAATCCAAATGACCCTAATACACTTTATCGAGTTGGAAACTTAAGAGTAAACGATGACTTAACCAAACAGGTTACTCTTCTTCCAGCATTTACACAGAATGGTGCAGTGGATTATGCGCTTGGAGCAAGATTATCGAATGCATGGAATGTACAAGGCATGCATATCAATCCAAGTGACCAGTATCCATGTACTTTTCAGGTGTTTTACGATAAAATGATTGGAAAGCTTGGTACAGATGGAAGCGTCTATAAATCTTCCATGGACACCATGACAAACACAGTTACATCCATTGACAACAGCCGTCAGCAGATTATGGGCGTATCGAGTGACGAGGAACTCACAAAACTTATTAAATATCAATCGGCCTATAACGCATCCAGCCGATTCATGACGGTAATCAGTCAGATGACAGAGCTTATTGTAACAGGACTTATTTAGGCTACAAAACAATCTAATGCGTAACCGAAACAAGCCCACATAAAAATTACGAAAGGAAACACGCGAATGCCTTCACAGTTTTTTGGTTTAAATATTGGTGCGAGTGCATTATTTGCATATCAGTCATCCTTAAATACAACTGCAAACAATATTGCCAACGTAAAGACCGAAGGTTACTCTCGTCAGGAGACAGAACTTGAAGCGGGAGCTCCACTTCGTGTATATGCCAAATATGGTAGTACCGGTACAGGTGTAAATGCCGTGGCTGTAAAGCAGCAGCGTGACATCTACTACGATACCAAGTATTGGCAGAACAGCTCAACACTTGGCTATTTCGAGCAGAAGCTTTACTATTTATCTCAGGTAGAAAATGTATTTGCAGATGATGGAGTACAGGAAGGTTTTTCAACCGTATTCTCAAAAATGTTTAATGGATTAGATTCCTTAAACGGTGGTAATGCTAGTGATGAGAGCGTACGAAACCAGTTCATCCATCAGGCGCAGAACCTCTGTATTTATTTCAACTCTGTAGCAGATTCCTTAAGAGAAACACAGAAAGACTGTAATGAAGAAATCAACAGTACAATACAGAATATTAACTCGATTTCCGAAAAACTCTCTCTTTTGAATAAAGAGATTAACAAACTCGAAGTAAATGGTGGTTATGCCAATGAGCTTCGTGACCAGAGAGCTCTTTTATTAGATGAGTTAGCTGGAATTGTAGATGTAAAAACAGATGAATATGCTGTAAAAAACACTTACGGAAAAGACCTTGGAGGAACCAACTTTACCGTATTTATCAATGGACAGCTTTTAGTAGATGGAACCGAATACAGACAGCTCGAATGTATTTCTTCTGAGACTAAGAAGAATCAGACAGACGCAGATGGTATGTATGATATCATCTGGACAGATACAAAGACGGCATTTGCGGCAACTACTGAAACTGCCAATGGTACTTTGAAAGCATTGTTTGACCTTCGTGATGGTAATAATAACGAAGGTATGTATGGCGCAGTAAAAAGTGTAAATAAGGATCCTCAGTCTAGAGATTATCCATCTATTACACTTGCACCACCATCCAATTCAGATATTCACGCACTAAACATTCCAGCAGAAGGAACGATTGAGGTAAATGCTAGAACAATAAAATACACAAGTTGGACAGCAAAGCTTGATGACCAGGGAAATATCACAGAAATTACTTTTGAATTAGAAGAACCCCTTAAAGTAGAAGATGCGATGGTTATGACAGGAAAACCAATCACAGTAGGTAAACGAGTAGACTCTATGGGTATCCCATATTATCAGCAGCAGATTAACGAATTCCTTCGTAACTTTACAGAAATGTTTAATGATATTCAAAAGCAGGGTCAGACCTTAGACGGTGACCCAATGGGAGCCTTCTTTGTAGCAAAGACCGGAACAGATAAAATCTTTGATTTTGAAGGTTGGGGAAAAGACGAAGACATTCTCAATGGTCAGCCTATTAGAGAAATCAGCTCAACATCAAATGGATATCATCAGATGACCGCATTTAATGCAACGGTTAATGACAAGTCCATTAAGGATCCCGCGTATTTCTCAACCACAAAGGATGTCACCAATGGCGCGGATGCAGTTGATCTTTTAAAAGACATGATGGATCTTCAGGCAAACGTTACCATGTTCCGAGGTGACAATGCAGAAGCCTTTTTAGAGACATTATTATCCGATATCGCGGTTGATACAGAAAAAAATACAGTTTTTTATAAAAATTATTTCAATATGAAAACGGTTATTTCAAACCAGAGAATGTCAGTATCTGGTGTAGACGAAGATGAAGAAGCACTAAATCTTGTGAAATTCCAGAATGCTTACAACCTTTCGTCTAAGGTTATCTCTGTAATGAGTGAAATTTATGATAAATTAATTAATGAAACAGGGGTAACGTAATTGAAAAAAATGCCGATATATATGCTAGGAGTAGCTATCGCTACATCCTAGCATATTTATTTGCGCAACTCGGGAGAGGAAAAATAGTTTCTTTGCAACACCGCTCGTGTGCGATGAGTTGCAAGCGACACGTTATTTTAAGGATTCATGGATGAATTCGATTTTTCTAGGACATGGACGTCGCTAGGAGGATACATGCGTATAACAAATACAATGATTACAAACAACACAAAATCGAATATTAATTCGAACAAGTTGCTTGTAGATAAATATAATACACAGATGACCACACAGAAGAAAATTTCAAAAGCATCTGAGAATCCAGTAATTGCGATTCGTTCGCTTCGTCTTTCTACTACGTTAAGTCACATTAATCAGTACGTAGACAACAATATTCCGGATGCAAGTGCTTGGATGGATGTAACAGAAACAGCTCTTACTAATATGAAAGATCTTTTAACGGATATTCGGACCCACTGTGTAAATGGTTCGACAGATACATTGAATCAGGAAGACCGCCAGACTATCTTAGATGGTTTAAAAGCACTTTCCGATCAGGTATACGCAGAAGGCAATGCAGACTACGCTGGCAAGACAGTATTTACTGGATACCGCACTTCATCAAACCTTACTTTTGACGAAGAAGAATTAGATACCAGATATGAAATTAATCAGAGTTTTGATTACAGCAATTTGGAAGAAAAACGATATTACACAGGTGATGTAGTTGTTCCAGAAGCAGTTATCACAGGTAGTGCAGATCCAGCAAATGATACAAAGGATTGTACAACAACAATTGCTGAGAATACTTATGAAAGAATCCGCTTAGCATACAATGGAGATACACAGTTAAACGATTTTTCTTATACATATACAGATGCAAATGGCACGCAGCAGACAGTAGCATTTGCGCGTGATGTACAGGTAGATCCAGCAACAGGTGAAACAACAGTAACATATCCAGAGATAAATGGTGTGGCTTCTCCGGTTATGAAAGTATATGAAACGGAGCAGGACTGGGAAGCAGATAAGCAGGCGGCTGGTTTAGCTGGCAAGGTTGTAGATAATGACGAAATTATCTACATCGAACAGACTGGTGAATTCATCTTTGGTAAAAACGTAGCAAATACCCTTTCAGATGGTAGAGCCCAGATTGATGTGAACTACGAAAAACAGGGCTTTGCAAAAGGCGAACTTAGACCAGAATACTACTACGATTGCACTGATATGTCAGATGATGATGATACCAAATGGGTAACCTATACAAAAGAAAATCAGGAGATTCACTACACGGTAGCAAATAATGCAGACATTACCATCAACACACAAGCAGACAGCGTATTTGATTCATCTATCGCGAGAGATGTAGATGAACTCATCAACGTAGTACAGAAAGCGATTGATGCTAACAACAAGATAGCTAAGATTGAAGAAATGATGGCAGAAGCTCAGTATCAGGACGAAGCTTCGCAGGAAAAATTAAAAGGCTACTTGGAAGCAGCAAAAAAAGAAGCAGACTTCGCAGATGATAACCTTCAGAAAACTTATGAAGCTTACATCGGAAGATTTGATAAATACTTAGAAAAAACAAACATCGCAATCACAAACGTAGGTAGTGTAAAGAACAGCTTAAATCTTACAAGGACACGAGTAGAAAATCAGCAGATGACACTCGAAGAATTAAAGTCAGACAACGAAGACAGAGACATCTCAGACATCATCATTGATTACTACGCATCCTACAACGCATACCAGTCATCACTTACCGCAGCTGGTAAATTAGGACAGAGCTCATTGCTCGATTATATCTAAAACGTAACCAAGAACAAAATGTTCTTAAAATAACAACGATCGTCGGAGACGAAGGAGGAAAGAAACCATGAAGGCAGTAACAAGAAATTTTGGTACTATCGACATTGCTGATGACAAGATCATCACAATGGAAAAGGGGATGATTGGATTCCCAGAACTTAGACATTTTGCATTAATTTTTGACGAAGAAAAGAAAGACAAAGCATTCAAAGTAATGTGGCTTCAGTCAATGGACGACGGAGATATTGCATTCCCGGTAACAGATCCAATGCACTTAATCGATGATTACAATCCATCTGTTAGTGAAGAAATCATCGCTCCACT
>JAFQWG010000033.1 GCA_017407605.1 Agathobacter sp.
AAAATATGTAGAGAACGGTGCATGTCGCGAAGACTTGGTAATGTTAGGCGCTATGCCAACCATTACTCCTCCGCTGTGGACAACACTGGCAACAGGGGCTTATCCTGAAACACACGGTGTAACCTGCTTCTGGAATCAGTCAAAAGACAGCTTAGACGAAATCGTATATGCATTTGACTCCCTGACCTGTAAAGCTGAACAGCTGTGGAACATTTTCGCAGAAAGCGGCAAGAAAACATTAGTATGGCACTGGCCGGGCGCTTCTTGGCCACCATCCTCCGACAGCGAAAACCTGTATGTAGTAGACGGCGTACAGCCTGCAAGCGTAAGTATGGGTGCTGCATTACGTGATATGGAGCAGTACATCTATGCAGGGGTTGAGTTTAACGAAGAAGTAAAAGGTGAAGTAGAAAGCCATGACAACGGTGCAGGATGCATCATTACCGATTTAGATGATATGGCAGACGAAGGTGTTGTAAACATGGGGAAAAACTCCAAAGCGATGGAAGCTCTGGACAAAGCCCTGAACAGAAAGAAAGTAACAGCTATTATGCGTACTCTGGATGAAGGTGACTTCGGCACTAAGCTGAGTGACAGATCCACCAAAACACCTATGAAACCGGCTGTAAACTGGCCAAATGCAAAAGAAGGTGCTAAAGAATTTGCCATCACATTGTGTGGCGGCAGTAAACGTTGGGTTTGTCTGGTAGAGCCAAATGAAAATGGTGTATATGACACCGTTCAGATTTACAAAAAGAAAAAAGATGAACAGCCGTTGGCCGTTGTGAAAAATAACGAACTGGTGAAAAATATTATGGATACTGTTCCATACAAAGGCGAAACCACAAGAGCAATCCGCTCCGTACGTGTATTCAACATGGCAGAAGACGGATCTAGCGTACAGATGTGGGTAAGTGTTGCTATGGATATTGACAATGGTGATGCACTGTTTCATCCAAAATCTTTCTATAAAGAAATTTCCGAAAACGTTGACTATGTACAGCCTGTTATGATTACACTGGGCGGTAAAGAAGTAGTGGTACGTGAAATCATGCAGCCAAGCTGGGAAGTATACACCCAGTGGCAGGCTGACTGCTTAAAATATGCCATCGAAGAAAAAGGTATGGAAGTAATCTTCTCTCATATCCACAACGTAGACAACATGGCTCACGTATTCTGGAACTGGTCTGCAGAGCGTGACTACCAGCCGGTAGACGAAAGCCCTGAATCTTATGTACAGTTCATGGAAAATGCATATCTGGATACCGATAAATATCTGGGCAATTTCCTGTACTTGTTAGACGAAGACTGGACCATCTTTATCGTATCTGACCATGGTCTGTTAGTAAACGAAGACCTGCCGCCTGTACTGGGTGACCCATTCGGTGTAAATGCCGGTGTTATGTGCGAGCTGGGATACACCGTACTGAAAAAAGACGAAGAAGGCAATGACCTGCCTGAAATCGACTGGACAAAAACAACTGCTATCGCAACTCGCGGCAACCACATCTGGATCAACTTGAAAGGTCGCAATGCAACCGGTATTGTTGAACCGGAAGATAAATATGAACTGGAACGCAAAATCATTGATGATTTGTATACCTATCGTGATGCGAAATCCGGCAAACGCGTAGTAGGCATGGCAATGCGCAACAAAGAAGCTGCAGTAATCGGTATGAGCGGTCCGGACTGCGGTGATATCATCTACTTCCTGGATGAAGGCTGCAACCGTGTACATGGTGACTCCCTGTCCACATACTTTGGTCAGAACTATACCTCTGTATCTCCAATTTACATCTCTGCAGGTAAGGGGCTGAAAAAAGGCTGCCTGACAGACCGCGTAGTTCGCCAGGTTGACTTTGCTGCTACATTGGCATATCTGGGCGGTGTAAGAATGCCTGCTCAGTGCGAAGGTGCACCTTTGTATCAGATTATGGAAGAAGAATTTTAATATAGAAGTGATTAAGAGAAAGACTAATAAAACAAATAAAGGAGATCGGTGGATACCGGTCTCCTTTATTATGTGTGAATTTAATTATTGCTGATAATATTCTTCTTGAATGATGGATTTTAGCTGTTCCATATCGTTTATGACAAGGCCTTTGCCATTGCGAGTGATGATATGCTCTTTTTCTAACTGAGTAAGGCATTTTACTACATTGGCTTTGTGTGTACCGACATAAAGAGCCATATCGGTACGGTTCGGTAAGCTTTTTACAATAATACGACCTTGTGCATCTTTTTTTGTGCTAGCCTGTGCCAAATTATAAATTAGTTTACCTACCTTTCCTTTGTTGCTGATCCCCCCGATATCCAGAATGCGTTCTGCCATCAAGCCCAAACGTCGATGAGTGCTTTCCCAAAACTCATTCATCAGCTTTTCGTCAAAGATAATACTTTGCAGCATTCGTTTGGTGTTCATAAAGTAGATTTCACAATCTTCTACGGTTTCAAGAATCATAGATACATTGGGATAGCCGCATACACAAGAATTTTTGGCTTTTAAATAATATAATAAACGTTCTACCCCTACTTCATTGAAGATAGAAAGTTTGACAAGACCGGAATATAAGTAAAAAGTGTTTTCAGAAGCTGCATCCAGAATAATTTTAGTATTTTTAGGATATTTTTTTATCACAGATGCATTTCGTTTCATAAAAGCATCTTTTTCTTCAATGGATAATGGTTCGTGTGAGGTTTCATCAAAGTAAGGAACATGTATTTCCATAATCAACGCTCCTTTATTGAAATAAATTAGATACATAGATTAAATGTTATATAAAGTATACCACAGATTACGAAATAGAGAAAAGTTTTTGCTAAAAAATTTGCAGATGGTGGCAAATGCTAATGCGACTGCAATATGATACATTTATAATAATAATCAAGTAAATTAGTACGCGTATTGCGTATTATGTAGAGTGAAAATATATTAAACAGGAGGCAATTCTAATGAATGAAGCAGGACGTAAAATCATTGTAGTGGGTATCGACGGCATGGACCCACGCCTGGCCAAAAAATATCTGGATGCAGGTAAAATGCCAAACACAAAAAAATTATTGGAACGCGGTTCCGCTCGTGAAGACTTGGTAATGCTGGGTGCAGTACCAACTATCACACCGCCACAGTGGACCACACTGGCTACGGGTGCTTATCCTGGTACCCACGGTATCACAGACTTCTGGAATCAGCATCCGACTGAACTGGACTTACTGGTATACTCTCTGGACTCCAGAAACTGCAAAGCTGAACAGCTGTGGAATGTTACAGCGGAATCCGGCCTCAAAACATTAGTATGGCACTGGCCTGGTTCCTCTTGGCCTCCAACCAGCGATAGCCCAAATCTGCACGTAGTAGAAGGTACAACCCCTACCGACGTAAACTTCGTAAATGGCGCTATGGAATTTGAAAAATTCGTATGGGCAAAACCTGAATTCGAAGAAAAAGCAAACTATCAGATGGAAGAAGAAGACCATAGCAGTGGTGCCGGCTGCATTATTTCCGGGATTGATGTAGCGGAAGAAAAAGCAGAGAAAAAAGGCGCAGATTGTGCATTAGATACTTTCCAGAGCAATACTCTGAGAAAAATCCTGATGTCTGAACACGAAGGCGAAAAAGACGGCGTAGAAAAATGCGAATTAACTGCTCAGGAACGTGCTGTAAGATCCGAACTGCGTCCATGCAAAAACTGGGCAAAAGAACTGCCGGAAGGCGCAAAAGAATTCTCTATTCCGGTAAGCAATGGTCTGGAACGTCGTATGGGTCTAATCGTACCAAATGCGGAAGGTAAATATGACAAAGTAGAAATCTACAAAAACAAAAAAGCGGCAGAACCAATGCTGGTACTGACAGACAACAAAATTGTTCCTCCGGTTGCAGATACTGTTCTGAGGAGTGACACGCGTGTAGATATTACAAGAACTCACATCTTATTAGAACTGGCTGAAGACGGCAGCGAAGTATTGCTGTATGTTGGTCGTGCGATGAAAGTAGATGAAGACTCTGTATTCCATCCAAAATACCTGTATCGCGAAGTGTTTGACAATGTAGGTCCGGCTCCTGGTGTTACATTATTAGGCAGCCACACAGCAAAAGACTGGTTCAGAGTTGACGCTCAGGCTTGGGATTTCTACGGCAAATGGCAGGCAGACTGCATCAACCACTTAATTAAAAAAGAAGGTTACGAAGTAGTATTTAGCCACTTCCACAACGTAGACTGCATCGGTCACGTAATGTGGGAACGTGCTACTGCTCGTGAAGAATTCGCTAAAAGTATCCCTGAAGATTTCCAGGCAGTTATGGAATACGCTTATGTACAGACAGACAACTATCTGGGCGAATTTATGTACTTGTTAGATGAAGGATGGACCATTATCCTGACATCTGACCACGGTCTGGTAAATGCAAGAGAAGATATGCCACCGGCACTGGGCGACCCATTCGGTGTAAACGCAAAAGCAATGGTGGAAATGGGCTACACAGTACTGAAAAAAGATGAAAATGGCGAACCATTACGCGAAATCGACTGGGAAAAAACCACAGCAGTTGCACCACGTGGTCTATATATCTACATCAACCTGAAAGGTCGTAACCCATACGGTATTGTAGACCCGGCTGATAAATATGATTTAGAAGAACAGATTATCACAGATTTGTACAACTATCGTTATAACGGTAAACGCTGCGTTGCTATGGCAATGCGTCAGCAGGATGCAGCTCTGTTAGGTCTGAAATCTTCTACAGACGATGGCAGCATCGGTGATATTGTATATTGGCTGACAGAAGGCTTTAACCGTGTACATGGTGACTCCCTGTCCACATATATGGGCGGCACAGACACATCCGAATCTCCAATCTTTGCTATTGGTGGTCGCGGTGTAAAACAGAACTTCTATACAGAACGTGTAATCCGTCAGGTTGACGTAGCACCTACAATGGCAGTGCTGTTAGGCGTAAGAATGCCTGCGCAGTGCGAAGGTGCTCCTGTATATCAGATTCTGGACTTGGAAAGTTAAGATTAGAATGTATAACAGAGGATGGGAACATACTCATCCTCTGTTTGTGTATAGAGAGCTGTTATATTAAATGTATTTTTTTCCCTCGGATTTTTTTCGAATCTAAATAAGTGATTTTGCCTTCTGTGATTAATTCTTTTACTGCACGTGAAATTGTATCAGTAACTTTGCTATATCCCATCAAGTAAGCTAATTCTGGAGTAGATAAATCATTTTTTTCTTCCAATGTAGATAGAATTAACGCTTTCACCTCAAAATATGATTTCCTTTGTTTCGGCTGAGGTGACTCCTTTTTCGTTTGAAATTTTTGATGCGTAGGTAAAACTACTGTAAAATAATTTCTTTCCTCATCTGTTTCAAATATTGGTACTTCTGAGCCGTTTTGTTCCATCGCACGCAAAATAGTTGGTATTCCCGTATTACGCCCCTCAACTAATTTTAGTTCTTTTAAAAAATCACCAATTCTGCGGTTTCTATAACGCCGAGATATAAGACGCTTATTTTTTAGATCCTCATCAGAAATTGTTCTATCTGGCCCGGAATACTTGTGATTTCCATTTTTTCAGGTGTCATTACTACCGTAATTGGTTCTCCAATTTGATAGGATTTATGATAAACCGCGTTTGATAATGCTTCTTCTACAGCTGCATAAGGAATATTATATATTCTTTCTGCTTCAGCTTGACTAGATATTTTTGTTATTTTTTCTTTGATAATATAGTTCTTAATATAACTAAGCGCATCTTTTAGTTGTTTGTCTAACGGACCTATAAAGATCTTTTCCGTCATGCCATCACCTGCTGGGTCTGGCTTATCCACCACTTCAATTCTTGCATAAGGGAAAAATTCATCCGGTCGTTCGTTGAAAAACATTAATCCGACATTAAGCGGTTTTCTCGCTTCTGCAGGCCCTCCGATTAATTTCATATCTATTGCAACTTCTTCAACTGGACGAGTTAAAGAAGTCTGATATAAATCACTGCCTACTGTGTATAGAAATTCTGATATTAAGCTTGATTTTAAATCACCTATATTAGCTGCTGTATTTGCCTTATCATCGTAGGGGGTATTATTTGCTAACAGAAATAATTCTTTTTCTTCTAACTGGTTCGCACGAATACTATTTGACATTTTACGAATATAATACGCTTTATCTGCTTTCGCAGCTTTTTCTGTTGGAAAGGAAACGGGACACTTATATGGTCGCGCCTCTCCACCGGGAACCCAAACAATTATAATATCTTTATTATCATATACGCATTGCCCAACCACCGGCAAGTATCTAGGTTCAATTAAGTTACATTTCTGCAAAAGTTCTTTATTGATTCTGTCGATAGAACTTTTCTCCAATCCTCTGACCGGTAATTTTGGCATACCATTTTCTTCTTCAATGCCAATAATGATATAGCCGCCGCCCCAATTATCTATATCATTCGCAAAAGCACAAATGGAATGTAAAATAGGTTCTGGATTCCAGTCTGCTTTGTATTCAATACGTGCATTTTCAACAACACGCTGATTGATTAGTTCTGTAATGTTTATTGGCAAAGCCATGTAAAATCCTCCTTTATATATCCCTTTTACCAAATAATATTATCATTACAAGCTGATTTTAGATATTTTCTCAACGCAATAAATTTTATCAATAAAGTTTTGTATTTCAGCGCTTCATAGTGAGCTGCTTTTGCGATACAACTTTGTTTTGTATCTACCTCGAAAGAAGAATAAAAATAATTGTTTGATATAACGATTAAAAACTGTTATCATATAAAAAATACACAGTTGTTATTTTTATGAAAGAGGCGAATGAAACATGACAAAAACAAAAGATAACAGTATGGCGATTATTTTGACGCTAAGCTTGGCGACACTGGTAGGCTGTATGAACATGGGGCTGTTCAATGTTGCTCTGCCGGCACTGATGGTGTATTTCAACACAGATGTTACGACGATTCAGTGGATTTCTTCCGGTTTTACGCTGGCAGCCGGTGTTATTACACCGGTGGTAGGTTTTATGGGCGACAAATTCAGCTACAAGAAAACTTTGATTACGGTGTCTTTTCTGACATTGGTGCTGACAGTCGTAGGGATT
>JAFQWG010000174.1 GCA_017407605.1 Agathobacter sp.
AAGTACTCACTCCTGATGGAGAGGTTTTAGAACTTTCCAAAGATGAATTAGACCTGTCATATCGTCATAGCTGTATTCCTGAAAAAGGTTATATTGTACTTGAGGTAACAATTGAACTTGCAGTAGGTGATGAGAGGCACATTCGTGAAGTGATGGATGACTTCAAGAAACGTCGTATTGAAAAACAGCCACTTGAGTATCCAAGTGCAGGAAGTACATTTAAACGCCCAGAGGGATTTTTTGCAGGAAAATTAATTCAGGATGCAGACCTTCGCGGCTATACAATTGGTGGAGCACAGGTATCAGAAAAGCACTGTGGCTTTGTGATAAACAAGGGAAATGCAACTGCAAAAGATGTGTGTATCTTAATAGAAGATGTGAAAAGAATCGTATACGAAAAGTTTCAGGTGGAAATGGAACCAGAAGTAAAGATGATAGGAGAGTTTTAGTGAAGCTTGTAATTGTAACCGGGATGTCCGGTGCGGGAAAAAGTACTGCAATGAAAATGATGGAGGATATGGGATATTTTTGTGTAGATAATCTTCCAATTATCTTTTTCGAGAAATTTGTTGGTTTTTTCAAAGGGGTGCATGCACCTGAAAAAAGCATTGCTGTGGGGATGGATGTTCGTAGTGGTGAGGACCTTGAAGACTTAAAGGTTGCATTAGACCACATGGATGCAGAAGAAATTGTATATGAAGTATTGTTTTTAGATGCATCGGATAATGTGCTTATAAAAAGATACAAAGAGACTCGTCGTGTGCATCCGCTTGCAAATGGAGACCGCATTGAAAAAGGTCTAGAGAGAGAGCGTGCGAAGATTGGCTTCTTAAAAGAACGCGCGGACTATATTATTGATACAAGCAAACTGCTGACTAGAGAATTAAAGACGGAACTTGAACGTATTTTTATACATGATGAAGAGTATAAAAATATGATGATTACCGTGCTTTCCTTTGGCTTTAAATATGGTATACCAGCAGATTCTGATATGGTAATGGATGTTAGATTTTTGCCAAATCCATATTATGATGTGGAACTTCGACCAAAGACAGGAAATGATAAAGAAATTCAGGATTTTGTTATGAAATATCCAGAAGCCACAGAATTTGTAGATAAGCTAGAGGATATGGTTAAGTTCTTGATACCACAATATATATCAGAGGGAAAAAATCAGTTGGTTATTTCGGTAGGCTGCACAGGCGGTAAACATCGTTCTGTTACATTGGCCAATGAGTTGTTTAAACGATTAGATTGTGAAGAGCGTGAATATGGTATCAAAATCGAACATAGAGATTTGACAAAGGATGCGCTAAGAGGAAAATAAAGATGTCATTTTCAAGTGATGTAAAAGCAGAGCTGGCAAGACAGTATAGTAAGAGTAGACACTGCCAGGTGGCAGAACTTTCTGCAATGATTATGCAGGAAGGGCGTATTAGCATGGCACCTTGGAGTATGTCTTTTGAGAGTGAAAATCCGATGCTTATGGAAAAGTATGCAATTCTTATGAAGAGTGCATTTTCTGTGGATGTGTCAACGGAGGTAGCGAGTCAGGACTGTAAGAATATAGTGGAGGCAATACAGGGGTTATATTTAGAAAAAGTGTGTTGCAAAAGGGCATTTATACGAGGTGCATTTATGGCATCTGGATCGATGAGTGATCCTAATAAAGCATATCATTTTGAAATAGTATGTAGAACACCGGAACAGGCGTCAAGGCTTCAGGAACTTATGACAGAATTTGAGACTGAGCCAAAGATTGTTGAACGAAAAAATCATTATGTTGTGTATTTAAAAGATGGCTCACAGATTGTCGATATGTTAAATGTTATGGAGGCGTATGTGTCTCTGATGAATTTAGAAAATGTACGTATTTTAAAAGAAATGCGTAATACTGTAAATCGAAAGGTAAACTGTGAGACTGCTAACATAAGTAAGACTGTGAATGCAGCGGTAAAACAGATTGCTGACATTGAGCTTATTAGAGATACGGAAGGTTTGGATAGTCTGCCCTTACCATTGAGAGAAATGGCTCTGGTAAGATTGGAACATCCAGAAGCACCACTGAAAGATTTGGGGAAATATTTGGATCCTCCAGTGGGGAAATCGGGCATAAATCATAGGCTTCGCAAACTGAGTGCGATAGCGGATAACATTCGTGGAATTGATGTGGTAGACTAGTTTATGAATGGAAAATATATCATTTCTAGGGTTTGATTTTATATCCAAAAAGTAATATAGTAGTGCTAAGGGAGAGAGTTATGAAAAGAGAGGTTACGGTTGAAACATCATCCGTGTATGATGCTAGAGCATTGGCACAGTTAGTAGGAGTGGCCAATGAGTTTACCAGTAAGATTGTTATGGATATGGAAGGTCGATGTATCAATGTCAAAAGTATCATGGGAGTCATGGGACTTGGACTTGATGTAGGTAAAGTAGTCATAGTTGAAGCAGTAGGTGAGGATGAAGAAATGGCAATTGCAGCCATGGAAGAATTTCTAACCAAGTAGAGGTGGAAAAATGGGTGGACGAAAACTTTTATTTGTATTTAACCCAAAATCAGGAAAAGGTTTAATAAAAAATCATTTGTTGGAAATCGTTGACGCTATGGTAAAAGCTGGTTATGAAACTACGCTTTATACCACACAGGCACGAGGTGACGCGACCAGAAAAGTAAGAGAAGATGGTGCAAATTATGATCGTATTGTGTGTAGTGGTGGCGATGGAACCTTAGATGAGGTAGTAACAGGCATGCGTGAAGCAGATCTTCATATGCCGCTTGGTTATATTCCGGCGGGAAGTACCAATGATTTTGCACGCACACTTGGAATTCCTAATGATATGGTAAAAGCAGCTGAAATTGCAGTGACGGATAATTTCTTTCCATGTGATGTTGGACAGTTTAATGAAGATACTTTTATCTATATCGCTGGATTTGGATTGTTTACAGAAATATCCTATGAGACACCACAGGAATTTAAAAACATATTTGGTCATGCTGCATATATTCTTTCTGCAGCAAAGAGTTTGGCTTCTATACCAAACTATTTGATGCAGGTAGAGGTAAACGGAGAGGCGTTTGAAGGTAGATTTATTTATGGTATGATTACCAATTCTGTTTCTGTAGCAGGATTTAAAGGTCTGACAGGTAAGGATGTGCATTTGGATGATGGAGAGTTTGAAGTTACACTTGTAAAGACACCGACTAACCCTATCGAACTTAATGAAATTATGGCGTATTTAACAGGTCTTATTTCTGAAACTAATATGGTATTTACATGTAAGACAGATAATATTCAGATTCGTTCGCGATCAAGTGTGACTTGGACACTAGATGGGGAGAATGGTGGAGACCATTGGAGTGTGAATATTAAAAATCATCATCGTAAACTTAATTTTGTAGTAAAAGAAGAGGAATAATGTTAATCTTTTAACTTTATTTTTTATATTAGTTGTAATATAATGAAAACAACGAATGATATCTATATTAGGAGGGTAAGAAAATGTTAGTATCAGCAAAAGAAATGCTCGACAAAGCAAAAGCTGGCCACTATGCAGTAGGACAGTTCAACATCAATAACTTAGAATGGACAAAAGCTATTTTATTAACAGCACAGGAATTAAATTCACCAGTTATTCTTGGTGTATCTGAAGGTGCTGGAAAATATATGACAGGCTTTAAGACAGTTGCAGCTATGGTAAAAGCTATGGATGAAGAACTTGGAATTACAGTTCCAGTTGCACTTCACTTAGATCATGGCTCATATGATGGATGTTATAAATGTATCAGAGCTGGGTTTACATCTATTATGTTTGACGGTTCACACTTCTCAATTGAAGAAAATGTAGAAAAAACAAAAGAACTCGTAGCAGTTGCTCATCAGTTAGGATTATCTATCGAAGCAGAAGTTGGATCTATCGGTGGAGAAGAAGATGGTGTTGTAGGTGCTGGTGAATGTGCAGATCCAGATGAATGTAAAGCAATCGCTGATCTTGGCGTAGACATGCTTGCCGCAGGTATCGGTAATATCCATGGAAAATATCCAGAAAACTGGGCAGGACTTAGTTTCGAAACATTAGATGCTATCCAGGCAAAAACAGGTACAATGCCATTAGTACTTCACGGTGGTACAGGAATTCCAGAAGAAATGATTAAAAAAGCTATTGATCTTGGTGTTGCTAAGATTAACGTTAATACAGAATGCCAGTTAGCTTTTGCAGCAGCTACTCGTACATATGTAGAAGCTGGTAAAGATTTAGAAGGTAAAGGATTTGACCCTCGTAAATTATTAAATCCAGGATTTGAAGCTATTAAAGCTACTGTAAAAGAAAAAATGGAACTTTTCGGTTCTGTTGGAAGAGCATAAGAAGTCTTACGGCGCACTACGGTGCGCCGAAAGTTTTTGAGAGGAAATATTATGAGTGACAACATGAAAATTAATGTAGCAAAAATATTTGGTGAGAATGTATTTGATGATGCAACCATGCAGGAAAGACTTCCAAAGAAAGTATATATCAAACTCCACCAGATTATTGCTGAGGGTGGAGAGTTGGATGTTGAGACAGCCGATGTTATTGCGCATGAAATGAAAGAATGGGCAATTGAAAAAGGTGCAACACATTTTACTCACTGGTTCCAGCCACTTACTGGGGTAACAGCTGAAAAGCATGATTCATTTATTACTGCTCCAATGGACAATGGTAAAGTTCTTATGAGTTTTTCGGGCAAGGAGTTAATTAAAGGGGAAGCAGATGCATCCTCTTTCCCATCTGGCGGACTTAGAGCAACCTTTGAAGCAAGAGGTTATACAGCATGGGATTGTACTTCTCCTGCGTTTGTACGTCAGGATGCAGGGGGTGCAACACTTTGTATTCCAACTGCATTTTGTTCTTACACAGGTGAAGCATTAGATCAGAAGACGCCACTTCTTCGTTCTATGGAAGCAGTAAGTGAACAGGCGATAAGATTACTTCGTTTGTTTGGAAATACGAGTTCTCAGAAAGTAACCCCTTCTGTAGGTGCCGAGCAAGAATATTTCCTTATTGATAGAGATAATTATTTAAAACGTAAAGATCTTGTATTTACTGGACGTACTCTTTTTGGTGCAATGCCACCAAAAGGGCAGGAAATGGAAGATCATTACTTTGGTTCCATTCGTGAACGCATCGCAGCTTATATGAAAGATGTTGATATTGAGCTTTGGAAATTAGGAGTAACATCAAAGACAGAGCATAATGAGGCTGCTCCAGCACAGCATGAAATGGCACCTATTTATGCGCAGTGCAATGTAGCGGTAGATCATAATCAGCTGGTTATGGAAACTTTAAAGAAAGTAGCAGGACGTCATGGATTACAGTGTCTATTGCATGAAAAGCCATTTGCGGGCGTAAATGGTTCCGGAAAGCACAATAACTGGTCATTGACTACAGATGATGGATTAAATCTTTTAGATCCAGGAAAAAAACCACATGAAAATGTTCAGTTTTTATTAATTCTCGCATGTATCTTAAAAGCAGTAGATAAGCATGCAGGACTTCTTCGTGCATCAGCGGCGGATGTAGGTAATGATCATCGTTTGGGGGCACATGAAGCGCCACCAGCGATTATTTCAGTATATTTGGGTGAACAGTTAGAGGATATTCTGGCTCAGTATATTGCAACAGGGACTGCAACACATAGTATCAAAGGGAAAGGCCTTTCAACTGGTGTAAAAACACTTCCTGATTTCCGTAAGGATGCAGCAGATCGTAACCGTACTTCACCATTTGCTTTTACGGGCAATAAGTTTGAATTCCGTATGGTAGGAGCAATGGATTCAGTTGCTCAGTCTAATGTTGTTTTAAATACAATCGTGGCAGAGGCTTTTGCAGAAGCTTGTGATGTGTTAGAAAATGCAGAAAACTTTGATGAAGCAGTACATGATTTGATTAAAGAATATGCAACGACACATGAGCGTATTATCTTTAATGGGGATGGTTATTCAGAGGAATGGGTTGCAGAAGCAGCTCGCAGAGGTCTTCCAAACTTAAAAGCAATGGTAGATGCCATTCCAGAATATGTAACCAACGAATCTGTTGAAATGTTTGAGCGTTTCAATGTATTTAGTAGAAGTGAATTGGAATCACGTAAAGAAATTGAATACGAGATTTATGCTAAGACCATCAACATCGAGGCTAGAGCAATGGTAGATATTGCAACGAAGCAGATTGTTCCAGCGGTAATCCGCTATACAACAGTGCTTGCAGATAGTATCAATTCCGTAAGAAGTGCTTGTCCACAGGCTCCAATCAGTGTACAGACTTCTCTTTTAAAAGAAGTATCAGCTTGTTTGGAAGATACAAAAGTAGCAATGTTGAAATTACAGCAGACAATTGATATTGCATTAGCAATGGAACGAGGAGAAGAACAGGCAAGATATTATCGTGAAGAAGTAAATACAGCTATGGAAGCTCTTCGTAAGCCAGTGGATCGTTTGGAAATGATGGTAGACAAATCTATGTGGCCTATGCCATCTTATGGAGATTTAATTTTTGAAGTATAATTGAAAACAATAAAAAGAGATAGTTTCTATCGAAGCTATCTCTTTTTTTGTTGCAATCATTAATCGATATTATTTTAAATCGTTAATACTATGGTGTAGTGCTATTTGTAGCCTCTCCACCAGCAGAATCAGCTGGAGGTGTTGTAGTGTCAGCTGGAGGTGTTGTAGTGTCAGCTGGAGGCGTTGTAGTGTCAACTGGAGGTACTTCTGGAACAGGTTCCTCCACTGCAGGCTGACAGTTACAAGGTATTGAAAGTAGATATTCATTTGCAATATAAGGATTATCCATTGTATTTGGATCTGCTCCAATAATGAATACTAATGGAGTTATAGAGGTACAATTTGCTCCAGCGATTAAACCAGTCTTGCCACAGAGTGAAAGTATTGTATGATGGTTGCAAGTTGTGGTTGGCTCAGTACCTGCAGCAAAAAATTCTGCATATACAGAATTGCCCTTCATGGAATATTCACATGTGCCAGGAAGTGGTAACAAACCAGAATCCATACAAACCATTGCGGTTGTAATTTCACTTGGCTGTTCAAATTCTTTATATGGTAAATCTTTATGAATACGGTCCATAACTTCACGCCAGAGGTTTCTTGAGTATACACAGTTTGATCCAGCTTGCATTGCATTATCATCGTATCCACCCCAAACAACACAAGTATAATATGGGGTATACCCTGCGAAAAGGGTGTCACGGTTGGAAGTTGTAGTACCTGTTTTTCCTGCCTGGTCCATAGTTGCACCAAAATATGCACGACCACCAGTACCTTGTGTCATAACATCTCGCATGGCATCTGTTAGTAACCAAGCGGTTTCTTCACTAAGTACGGTGTGGTGTTCTTGTGCAGTATTGTCTAAGATTAGGTTGCCATCGTGGTCGTATACTTCTGTGTAGAAACTTGGTTCAATATATTCCCCTTTGTTTGCGATTGCAGAATATGCGGCAGTAAGTTCTAAGTTAGTAACGCCATAAGTAAGACCGCCAAGTGCAAGGCTTAAGTTTCTGTCGTCATCAGTTAATGTTGTAAAACCAAATTTTAAAGCATATTCATAACCAAGATTTGCACCAATTTGATATAAGGTTTTCAATGTTGTGATATTGTAAGAATTCGTAATACCTTCGCGTAGTGTTGTCAAACCATGGAAGCTGTCATCGGCATTGTTATATTCTTTTTCTTCCATTGTAAATGGTGCATCATCCTGAACGGTAGCAAGTGTAAGTCCTGCTGCATCAAGAGCTGCAGCATAACAACCAATGATTTTAAATGTAGAACCAGGTTGTCGTGTTGTGTCGGTTGCGCGGTTCCAAGTACGGTTACCAACCTTATCACCACGTCCACCTACAAGAGCTTTTACTTCGCCTGTTGAGTGATCAATGATGGTAAGTGCAACCTGAGGCTGTAAGGTAATTACTACAGATAAAGAATCTTCTACTAATGTATCACCGGCTTCTAATACATCCTGCTGGTATTCTGCAATAGCTTCATAACAAGCTTCTTCAGTAGTGTAATTAATAGAATATTCAGGGTTGTTATTTACCTTTTTATAATATGCAAGCATAGACTGGTGTGTATAAGTTTTTGTAGTACCATCAGCCTTTTTTACTGCAAATGACATACTGAATGAATATTTATCTTTCATAGGGTAGTTATTAGGGTCATTTGCTTCTTCGTCTGCAATTGCTTGCATTGTGGCGTCTTGAGTAGAATGAATGGTAAGACCACCTTGATAGATTGCTTTGTAAGCATCTGATTCGCTGTAGCCTTTTTTCTCAATCAAATCATTTAAAACGTCCTCGATAAGTGCATCAACAAAATAAGTGTTATAAGTTTTTTTGTTGTCTGAATTGTAAGATGAAATTCTCTCATATACATTATCTGCCATGACTTCATCATACTGTGCTTGATCAATATAGTCTAAGCGAAGCATAGCATCTAATACTAATTTACGTCGGCCAGCATTTTCTTCTGGGAAACGAATTGGGTCATAACCATATGGATTTTTAGTAATACCTGCAATTACAGCTGCTTCTGAAAGTGTTAGTTCTGAAACATCTTTTCCAAAATATTTGTTAGAAGCTGCTTGAACACCAAGTGTGTTAGAACCTAAGTTAATGGTGTTTAAGTAATTTTCTAAAATCCAGTCTTTATCATTTACCTGTTTTTCTAATTTAATAGCGAGGTATTGTTCCTGAATCTTTCTTTGTAATTTCTCAATAAATGTTGTTTCGCCTGTCCAACTAGTTAATACGTTGTTTTTAATTAACTGCTGTGTAATGGTACTACCACCCTGCATGCCGCCTTCGCCAGTAATGAAATTTTTTATGGTAGCTACGCCGGCACGTGCAATACTGTATAAATCAATACCATTATGCTCATAGAAACGTTCATCTTCAATTGCAACAAAGGCTTGTTGCATGTGAAGAGGGATCTGATCTAAGGTAACGTACTCACGGTTGGCACCTTCACCGACTAAGGTTGCAATTTCCTGACCGTCATTGGAAAGGACAGTTGTAGAATATCCGGTTGGGATAACATCTACTTCGGAAATATCTGGAGCAGAGTCGATAATGCCGCGAGCAATACCGATTACTGCAGAAAGACCAATAATAAGTACGATGCCAAGTGCTGCTAATAAAATCTTCACAGTGGTGAGGCTTAGCTTGCTTTTCATCTTAGCTTCTTTTGAATCAACTTTTTTCATACGTTTTTTTGTGGAACTCTTGTTATAATTCATTGAAATTGCCTCCTAACAAGGTTTATTGTAATACATAGTTATAGTTATTATCATTATAACAAAAAACATATGTAATAGGAAGAAAAAAATTGAATTTAAGCATAAGGGTGTGATAGGATAAAGAAGAACTATTGTAAAAAGGAGAATTGTATGGCATATCGCGTTGTGTACGAAGGTGGTCAGGGGGAAATCGTTGAAAAGAAATCACGATTTATTGCAACGGTCCGACCAGTAGAATCGGAGGAAGAGGCAATTGCTTTCATCAATGAGATGAAAAAGAAATATTGGGATGCAAGACACAATTGCAGTGCATTTGTAATTGGAGAAAAACAAGAGCTTACCAGATGTTCTGATGATGGGGAACCTGCACAGACGGCGGGGCGCCCTATGCTTGATGTGTTATTAAAGGAAGGAATTACCAATGTAGCGGTAGTAGTAACCCGCTATTTTGGAGGCGTGTTATTAGGAACAGGTGGTCTCGTAAGAGCTTACCAGAAATCAGTGCAGGAGGGGCTCTCTGCATCAAAAGTGATTGAAAAAAGATGTGGATTTCTTCTATATATTAATACAGATTATAATGGTGTTGGAAAATTACAGTATTTATTTGGGCAAAAGGGGATTTCAATTGTTGAAAGTGAATATGCAGTAGATGTAAGAATTACCACTCTTGTTCCAGAAGAGCGCAAACAGGAAATTGAGAAAGCTATTATTGAGCAAACCAATGGGTTGGCTCGTTTAGAGTGGGGAAATGAAGTGATATATGCTATAATGGAAAAAGAAGTAAAAATTTTTTAAAAAAGTGTTGACACGCTGTTTCAATATATGTATAATACCATTTGTTGAGACAATATTGGCCCATCGCCAAGCGGTAAGGCAACGGACTCTGACTCCGTCATCCAAGGTTCGAATCCTTGTGGGCCAGCTAACCCGATAGAGAAATCTATCGGGTTTTCTTTTTATAATTATTTGTAAAAGAAGATGGAAAAAGAAAACATAAAATGTTACACTAAATACATGTTTAGAACATGAGGTGGGATATGTATCAGTTAAAGTCTAAAGTAAGATACAGTGAAGCAGATAGAAACAATACATTGTCATATCATGCTCTCTTAAATTATTTGCAGGATGTAAGTACGCTTCATTCGGAAGAATTAGGTGAGAGTGGTGCAGAGCTTTTGAAAAAGAATATGGCGTGGGTTTTGTCTTTTTGGCAGATTTGCATTGAGGATATGCCAAAATTAAGCCAGGATATTGTGGTTTCAACGTGGCCATATAGTACAAAGGGTTTATTTGGACTAAGAAATTTCTGCGTTGATAATGAAAAAGGAGAGCAGATTGTAAAGGCAAATTCCATATGGGTGCTGATTGATCCAAGAAACGGAAGACCAATACGCATTACAGATGAGGTATCTTCTCATTATCCAGATGAGCCAAAACTGGAAATGGAATATTGTGATAGAAAAATAGTGGTTCCAGAGGTGTATACAGAAATGGAGCCGATGCAAGTTCCAAAATATTTCATTGATACGAATAACCATATGAACAATGGGAAATATGTTATGGTAGCAGAAAGCTTTTTGCCAGAACATTTTATGGTACGTGAGATTCGAGTAGAGTACAAAACGGCAGCAGTACTCGGAGATGTATTATATCCAAGGGTTACGATTGCTGAAAAGTCTGTTACCGTGGCATTGGTGAATGAAAAGGGAAATGCGTATGCGATAGTGCTTTTCCTAGGAAGATAAATGGAAAGCAAAACCTTTCCTTATTATATAGAAGAAAGAGGATAGATATGAAATTAGGTGAATACCAAGAACTTATATATATTAAAAAAGTAGATTTTGGAGCATATTTAGCTGAAACAGAAAATGCAGAAGAACGAGTACTTCTCCCTGCAAAACAGGTACCTGCAGATGCAAAAAGGGGAGATAAAATCAGAGTCTTCTTATATAAAGACTCTAAAGACCGCCTTATTGCAACAACAAATGAACCAAAACTTACGTTAGGAGGTTTTGGTGTACTTACAGTAAAAGAGATAGGTAAAATCGGAGCTTTTTTAGATTGGGGATTAGAAAAAGACTTATTTCTTCCTTTTAAAGAGATGACACAAAGGGTTCAGCCGGAAGATGAAGTGCTGGTTACACTTTATATTGACAAGAGTAAAAGATTGTGTGCTAGTATGAAAGGGCTTTATAATCTTTTGTCGACTGATTCGCCATATAAGAAAGACGATATAGTATCAGGACGTGTTTATGAGTTTAGTGATAATTTTGGAACGTTTATTGCAGTCGATGATAAATATTCTGCAAGAATACCGGGACATGAAGACCATAGTTATTTGAGAATTGGCGATATTATTGATGCTAAGGTAGTTGCTGTAAAGCCAGATGGTAAGATTGATTTAACGTTGAGAGAGAAAGCTTATATCCAGATGGATGCTGATGCTGAAAAGTTGTTAGAACTTATTGAATCATATGCAGGTGTGTTGCCATTTTCGGAAAAGGCGAGTCCAGAGGTAATCAAACGTGAAACAGGACTTAGTAAAAATGCATTTAAACGTGCGGTGGGACATTTGTATAAGCAGCGTATTGTAGATATTACAGATGGAAAGATTCGACTTGTAAAATAAAGAGGTTTTAGAGTGCTTTTGGCACTATATAAATATAATAAGAAGAAAGAAGGAATAGAACGATGAAAAACATTATCAGTACAGACAAAGCTCCAGCGGCAATTGGACCATACTCACAGGCAATTGAAGTAAATGGTATGGTTTACACATCTGGTGTGATTCCAGTGAATCCTGCAACAGGTGAAATTCCAGAAGGAACAGTAGCTCAGGCAAATCAGGCTTTAACAAATCTTAAAAATTTATTACAGGCAGCAGGAACAGACATGGAAAATGTTATCAAAACAACTGTGTTTATTAAGGAAATGAATGAATTTGCAACAATTAATGATGTATACAAGGAATACTTCACATCAGAATTCCCAGCAAGAAGCTGTGTAGAAGTTGCAAGACTTCCAAAAGATGTATTGCTTGAAATTGAAGCGATTGCTGTAAAATAATTATTGAATAGTATATATTTAGGCCTATAGACCCCAAAATATAGCAAAAAATAGTAAGAATTTGCTCATATTTTGGGGTTGACACTTGTATACAGCTTTGTTATACTGTCATCGTAACATTTGTAACAAATTCGTAATAATTATTAACAATTGATTCGATTTTGGAGGAAACAATGACAAACAAAGGTTTAAAACTTACAGCAGGACTTTTAATTGCAGCAATGTTAATTGAAACAGCTCCAGTGCAGGCAATGGCAAGCACAAGTGCTGAAAGTGATAAATATACGATGACAATTTCAAACAGTTTTGCAGCAGGTGCTCACTCAGCTATCAATGAGACTGTAGTGTTAAGCGAAGCAAGAAACATGTTTATTGCAGATATTGAAGGCAATAACATTCCAGTTGTTGCACTTGGCAGCCAGTATGTAGATATGGCAATCGCGGCAAATGTTAACGAATATTTAAGTATTCGTGCAGAAGCAGACAAAGAATCAGAGATTCTTGGTAAGCTTTACAAAAATGGAGCAGCTACAGTTCTTGAAACATTAGATGGATGGTACAAAGTTACATCTGGTACTGTAACAGGTTATGTATCTGCCGAATACGTAGTAGTTGGTGACGAAGAAGTATGTAAAGCAGCAGCTACAACAACAGCTACTGTGACAGGAGACACAGTTAATGTTCGCAAGGAAGCAAGCACAGAAGCGAGCATTGTGACAGCTCTTGCTAGAGGTCAGAAAGCTACTGTTATTGAAGGTAGTGTAGATGGCTGGGTAAAAGTTAAGGTTGGTAATAAAGAAGGCTTTATTTCAGCAGAATTTGTTTCGGTAGAAACAACTTATGAATATGCAGAATCTAAAGCAGAAGAAGCTGCTCGTCTTGAAGCAGAAGCAAAAGCGCGTAGAGAACGTGAAGCTGCAGAAGCCAAGAAGAAGCAGGAACAGGAAAAGAAGACATCATCATATTCAGTGCCAGCAGTTGGTGGTGGTTCAAATGTTGCTAACTATGCATTACAGTTTGTTGGCAACCCTTATGTATGGGGTGGAACAAGTTTAACAAACGGTGCAGACTGCTCAGGTTTTGTAATGAGCGTATACAAAGCATTTGGTGTAAGTCTTCCACATAGTTCATCAGCGATGAGAAGTCAGGGATATGGAGTATCTATGGCAGAAGCACAGCCAGGTGACATCGTATGTTATAGCGGACATGTAGGTATCTATATCGGTAATGGACAGATTGTTCATGCTGCAAATAGAAGACAGGGCATTACAACTACCCACTGGACATACAAATCAATTATTTGTGTTAGACGAGTTCTTTAATAAAAATGCAGACCACATTCGTAGGAATGTGGTCTTTTTTTATCTAAAAATTGAAAAAGCGTCTACAATTTGAGCTGTTGTAATTTGACAAAATTGTCTGACGTGTATACAAATGTACAAATTGCACAAATCGCCACAATTCGAAAAAAAACACTTGCAAATTATAAAAGATGTGGTCTAAAAGTTATCCACATTTTAAAGGCCGAAAAGTCCCAAAAATCGAGTTATACACGGAGTTATTCACGTTATCCACAAAAAATAAGCTTGTTTTAGTGGGAGAAAAGGGGTGGAAAACGAACAACTGTTTTGTGAAGATATGATAAACTTTGTAAAAAAATGCAAAAAATTGGAAAATACGTTGACATTTTAAATGTAAAAAAATTGAATAAAATATGCTGAATTGTCAAACAATTAGAATTACTTGCCAAATAAATAGGGCTTTGATATACTAAATTGGCTTGAAAGAGAGGGAAATTATGAAAAAACATGGAAATATATATAATTATATAATGATTATAATAGGAACTGGCATTTTGGCATTTGGTATTGCTTGTCTATATGATCCGATTGGTTTGGTTACCGGTGGATTTACAGGTTTGGCTATTGTAATAAAAAGTGTGACAGGGTTGTTTGTAGAAGGTGGAATTCCACTTTGGTTTACAAACCTTGCACTCAATATTCCAGTGTTTGTGTTGGCATACTTTTTAAAAGGGACAAAATTTATCGGAAAATCTTTTTTTGGAGCAATTATGCTGTCGGTATGGCTGTATGTTATTCCTGTAATTGATTTGGCAGGAAGCGACTATTTGCTGGCCGCTATTTTTGGTGGAGCTTTTTCGGGATTCGGAATTGGGCTTGTACTGCGTACGGGAGCAACTACAGGTGGTACTGATATGGTATCCGCACTTGTGCAACTTAAAATCAGACATTATTCTATTGTTCAAATTTTACAGGTAATTGATGGAATTGTTATTATGCTTGGTCTTGTTGTGTTTGGTGTAAGACCAACGATGTATGCAATTATTGCAGTGCTTGTAACAACCAAGGTATCAGATACCGTGTTAGAAGGTTTCAATTATTCAAAGGCAGCTTATATTATCACAAACCAGCATGAAGAAGTAGCCAGACGCCTTATGAGTGAATTGGATCGTGGTGTAACAGGACTTCATGCAAAAGGCATGTACACTGGTGATGAAAAGTGTATGCTGTATTGTATCGTGTCACAAAAAGAAATCGTAACCTTAAAAGATATTGTAAATGATGTTGATCCCAATGCATTTGTTATTGTTTCAGAAGTAAGAGAAGTGCTTGGAGAGGGGTTTCAAGAGTATAAAAAGGAATTTTAGTTAAATTTTACTAGATTTTAATGCAAAAAAAAGAGGAAATGCATAAAAAATGCACATTTCCTCTTTATTTTTTTGTGCTTATGCATTAAAATAGGGGCAGGTATTTATGCAAAACGCAAATATGGGGACAAGGAGAACATGTTATGATTTCCAATCAAATATTACAAAATACAATCGATGGACTTAAAAATATCACAAGAACAGATTTGTGTGTAATTGATGTAGAGGGTAAGGTACTTGCAGCTACATTTCAAGATGCAGACAAGTTTGCTGGTTCAGCACAGAGCTTTGCTGCTTCACCAGCAGATAGCCAGGTTGTGGGAGGATGCCAGTTCTTTAAGGTGTTTGATGAACATCAACTTGAATATATTCTCTTAGCGTATGGTGATACTGAAGATGCATATATGATTGGTAAAATAGCAAGCTTCCAGATTCAAAATCTACTGGTGGCTTATAAAGAGCGCTTTGATAAAGATAATTTTATTAAGAATCTCTTGCTTGACAATCTCCTTTTGGTAGATATCTATAATCGTGCAAAAAAACTGCATATTGAGACAGAAGTGAAACGTGTCGTATTTATTGTTGAAACAAATCGCGACAAGGATGGAAACGAATTAGAAAAAATCCGCAGCCTTTTTGGCGGCAAATCAAAAGATTTTGTTACTGCTGTTGATGAGAAGAATATCATCGTGGTAAAAGAACTTGCTGAAAATGAAAAATATGAAGATTTAAGCAAGACAGCAGAAGTTATTATAAATCTTTTCCGTCAGGATGTGGAACATAATGTACACGTTGCCTATGGTACGATTGTAAATGAATTAAAAGAAGTGTCACGTTCTTATAAGGAAGCCCGTATGGCACTTGATGTTGGAAAGATTTTCTTTGAAGAAAAAGATGTGATTGCATATTCGCAGCTTGGTATTGGTCGTTTGATTTATCAGCTTCCAATTCCTCTTTGTAAGATGTTTATCAAAGAGATTTTTGATGGAAAATCTCCAGATGATTTTGATGAAGAAATCTTAGTCACAATCAATAAATTTTTTGAAAACAGTTTAAATGTATCAGAAACATCAAGACAGTTATATATCCACAGAAATACACTTGTATATCGTTTGGATAAGTTACAGAAGAGTACAGGGCTTGATCTTCGTGTGTTTGAAGATGCTATTACATTTAGAATCGCACTTATGGTAGTTAAGTACATGAAGTATATGGAGACACTTGATTATTAAATTTCGTGCAAGCAAGTTTGGGAAGACTAAGTCTTCACACAACGAGCGGCGAAATTTATCTGCAGGCTTTGCCTGCAGAAATGCTAAGTAAGGAGACCAAAAATGATTAAACTGGAACATATCAGTAAGTCATATTCAGCAGGTATTCCTGCGCTAAATGATGTGAACCTGGAAATTGAAGATGGTGAATTTGTATTCATCGTGGGTGACAGTGGGTCAGGTAAATCAACACTGATTAAATTGTTGCTCAAGGAATTAGAGCCATCAGAAGGAAATATTACCATCGATGGTAAAGTATTAGGAAGAATCAAGAGAAGACAGATACCAAAGTTCCGCAGAAATATTGGTGTTGTTTTTCAGGACTTCCGTTTGTTAAAAGACAGAAATGTATATGAAAATATCGCTTTTGCTCAGAAGGTAATTGGAGAATCTAACAAAAGCATCCGTAAAAAAGTGCCTAACATGTTATCTCTTGTTGGGTTGGCTGCAAAATACAGGTCATACCCAAGAGAATTGTCTGGTGGTGAACAGCAGCGAGTTGCAATTGCACGAGCTCTTATTAATGAGCCAACGATTTTGCTTGCAGACGAACCAACAGGTAACTTGGATAATAACAATGCATGGGAAATCATGAAATTGTTAGAAGAAATTAATTCCAGAGGGACTACAGTTATTGTAGTAACACATAATATGGAAATTGTAGACGTCATGAAAAAGCGTGTAATCACTATAAAGAAAGGACTTGTCGTAAGTGACAATAAGGGTGATGAAGCACATGAAGTTTAATACACTATTATATTCAATTCAGCAAGGATTTAAAAACATTGTACGAAACAGCATGTTTTCCGTTGCATCTATGGCAACAATGGCTGCTTGTATCTTTATGTTCGGTGTTTTTTATATTTTAGTATTTAATGTAAATGCTATGGTTAAGAGTGCAGAAGAGAGTGTTGCGGTAACAGTCTTTTTTGATGAAGGAATCGCGGACAGCCGTATTCAGGATATTGGGGAAGATATTCAGAAACGTACAGAAGTAAGGGCGATTAACTTTGTATCTGCAGAAGAAGCGTGGGAATATTTTAAAGATATATATTTTGAAGGCAATGAAGAGTATGCGACAGGTTTCTCTGAGAACCCATTGGCCAATTCTGCAAACTATGAAATATACTTAAATGATATCTCACAGCAATCAAGTTTGGTAAGATATTTGGAAAATATCGACGGTGTGAGAGAAGTAAAACAGTCACAGTCGGTTGCGGAGACTTTGACAGAATTCAATAAGATTTTAAGTATTGTTTCAGGTGGCATTATTTTAATTCTTTTATGTGTTGCAATATTCCTTATTAACAATACGGTTACAGTAGGAATTGCGGTACGAAAAGAAGAAATTGCTATTATGAAACTAATTGGTGCGACAGACTTTTTGGTGCGTGCACCATTTATAGTGGAAGGTGTTGTTATTGGATTAATTGGCGCATCTATTCCTCTTACGCTCTTGTTTGTATTATATGATAAGATTGTAGAATATTTTGCTGTGCAGTTTACATTTGTAGGAGAACTGCTTCAGTTTGTAAGTCCAGCAGTATTATTTCAGGGACTTATTCCGATTGCTCTTACTCTTGGTGTAGGAATTGGTTTCTTGGGAAGTATATGGACAATCCGCAAACATTTAAAAGTGTAATATAATTCAAAAGAAGAGGCATGGCGGTACGCCGTGCCTTTTTATCAAAGTATTTATATTTTAAGAAGGTAGTAAAATGGATTATAACAACGAGATGGAAAATTTTAAACCTTATAAAAAAGAAAGCGTTTTTAAAAAGCATGGATTTCTCATGGGAGTGCTTAGTACACTATTGTGTGTAGTGCTTGTGTGTGGATTAGTGTTTGGGTTATTGAATGCGACTGGACAGATTTTGGTAATCGGTCAGACAGGTGCGTCTACGGTGGAAGGAGAAGCTTTACTTAGTGAAGAAACTGTAGAAAAATTAGATGAAATTTATCAGAATATTAATATCTATTATTATGAGGATTTTGAAAAGACAGATTTGGAAGAATCTTTGTATAAAGGTCTGGTAGAAGGATTGAATGATCCATATTCTGTGTATTATACCGAGGAAGAATATGAAGATTTGATGGTGTCGACAACAGGTACTTATTATGGGATTGGGGCTGGTCTTTCTCAGAATTTGGATACTATGGTTGTAACAATCACAAAAGTATATCGTGGTACACCGGCAGAAGAAGCAGGTCTTAAAAATGGTGATATTATCTTGGCTGTAGATGAATGGGATGCTACAAGTATGGAAGTGTCAAAATTGGTACAGCATATTAGAGGCGAGGCGGGCACAACAGTTCATATGACAATATATCGTGAGTCTACAGGTGAAACATTGGAGTTTGATGTAGAACGCAGACACGTAGAGCTTCCTAGTATTGAGGGAGAAATGTTAGAAGGCGGTATAGGATATATTCAGATTACAGAATTTCAGTCTAAAACAGATGAGCAGTTTGAAGAAATGTTAGAGAGTTTTAGAACGCAGGGGATGAATGGGCTTATTGTTGATGTGAGAGCAAATCCAGGCGGACTTTTATCTTCCGTTGTGAATTTATGTGATTATATTTTGCCTCAGGGATTGGTAGTATATATTGAGGATACGTTTGGAAATAAAGAAGAGTACAATTCAGATAAGAGGTGTATTGATATTCCAATGGTGGTGTTAATTGATGAAAATAGTGCAAGTGCATCAGAAATTTTTGCTGCTGCAATGAAGGATTATCAGTATGCGACACTGGTAGGAAAAACAACATACGGAAAAGGAATTGTACAGAATATCATCCCATTGGATGATGGTGATGCCTTAAAACTTACAACTGCAAAATATTTCACGCCAAATGGCAATTATATTCATGAAGTGGGGGTTTCGCCAGATGTAGAAATTGATTATGAATATACTGGTCCAGATGATGCAACATATGACAAGCAATATGATAGCCAGTTTTTAAAGGCAGTTGAGGTTATGCAGGGAATGCTTGCAAAATAAGAAGTGCGTAATACCATGAAGGAAAATATTGTGTTGTTTTGAATTGGACATGAATTTTAGAACGAGAAAGAGGTGATTCTGTGGTTGAGTTAGATAACTTTAAGTCGGTGCTTGGCACCTACAAAGCTCCATTACAGGAAGTGAGGGATTCACTTTGACCTGCTTAACAAAGAGCAGAGAATTCAGGAATTAGAAAGAGAAATGGAAGCACCAGATTTTTGGAATGATCCAGCGGTTTCCCAGAAAAAAATGCAGGAATTAAAAAGCATGAAAGATGATGTGGCTACGTATGCCAGCCTTGAGATGAGTTTTGAGGATATCGAAACTATGATAGAAATGGGCTATGAAGAAAATGATGCTTCTTTGATTCCAGAAATCCAAGAGATGTTGGATGATTTTGTGTCAACGTATGAAGCGATTCGTATGAAGACGCTTTTGTCGGGAGAGTACGATAAAAAGAAAGCGATTGTATCTTTGCATGCGGGGGCAGGTGGCACAGAGTCTTGTGACTGGGCTTCTATGCTGTTTCGTATGTATTCTCGTTGGGCGGATAAAAAAGGCTTTGGTCTTACTATTTTAGATTCGCTTGATGGAGAAGAAGCGGGCATTAAATCCATTACGTTTGAAGTAAGTGGAGAAAATGCTTACGGATACTTAAAATCTGAAAAAGGTGTGCATCGTTTGGTGCGTATCTCGCCTTTTAATGCAGCAGGAAAACGTCAGACTTCGTTTGTCTCTTGTGATGTTATGCCGGATATCGATGAAGAGATAGATATTGAGATTAAAGATGAGGATATTCGTATTGATACCTATCGTTCGAGTGGTGCGGGTGGTCAGCATATCAACAAGACATCTTCCGCAATTCGTATCACACATTTTCCAACGGGGATTGTTGTCCAATGCCAAAATGAACGTTCGCAGTTCCAGAATAAAGATAAAGCGATGCAGATGTTAAAAGCAAAACTGTATCTTTTGAAACAGGAAGAACAGATGGCAAAAGCTGCGGGTATTCGTGGAGAAGTGACAGAAATTGGATGGGGTAATCAGATTCGTTCGTATGTTATGCAGCCATATACGATGGTAAAGGACCGTCGTACCGGCGTAGAAAGTGGTAATGTAGACAATGTCATGAATGGGGATATTGACTTATTTATCAATGGTTATTTGAAATGGTTAAGCCTCGGCTGTCCAGATAATATGGTTAGTGAGGAGGAGTAGTATGACGACGTACGAATTGATAAAAATACTAATTCTTCTCCTTGCGATTTCAGCAGCAGGCATCGGAATTATGACTGTGTATCAAAATGCGAAAAGAACGCTTCTACCAATTAAATCCATGCTTGGTATTGCAGCTAGATTGCACAAGGAGGGCGAATTGTTTGATGAGGAGCCGAAGTCTGTAGCTGCAATGACACGAATTTTTGAACCACAGATTATGCGAGATTTTCCAGAGTTTTCATGGGGCGAGTTTAAGCATAAGAGCGAGAATATGTTGATATCTGCACTTTTGGCTATTTCCGCTGAGAATCCAGCTCGCTGTGTTGATGGGGCAGATGATATAAAAAGACAGGTCAAAAATATTATCGAAGATAATCGTGCACGGGGTATTTCAGAAACGTATTCAGACATTACGATACATCAGACTGAAATAGCAGATTATAAGAAAACAAATGGAAAATGTGTTATTACAATACAGAGTGCCCTTGGCTGCTTATACGAGAAAAGACAAGATGGAAAACTGATTAAGGGTGATGATAGGTATAAGACACAGACGAAATACAATATAGAGCTTGTGTACGTGCAGGATGTTGAAAAGGTAGGAACGGGAACTGCAATTGGAACGGTATGTCCACAGTGTGGCGGACCAATTCGCACACTAGGTGCAAAGTTTTGTGAATATTGTGGCTCAGGTATTACGCCAATAAATATTAGAACATGGTCACTTCACAAATTTTACGAAGTTGATTATAATAGGAACTAAGTATATGAGAAGAAAACATTATAGATAAAAAGGGAGGATGAAAAAATGGGACTTTTGAAAGCTATAGGAAGTGCAGTTAAAGGTGAAATTTCAGAACAGTGGCTTGAGGTGTATGAACCAAGCAGCATGGGTGACCAGACGGTTTTTGTTCCAGGTATAAGAATACGTAAAGGCGAAAATGTAAAAGGTTCTGATAATATTGTGTCAAATGGTTCTATTATTCATGTGTATGACAATCAGTTCATGATGCTGGTTGATGGTGGTAAAGTAGTAGATTATACTGCAGAACCTGGTTATTACACAGTGGATAATTCAACTGCACCATCTCTTTTTAATGGAGAAGTAATAGCAAACTTAAAAGATGCATGGGAGCGTATTAAATTCGCGGGTGTAACACCTAGAGAACAAAAAGTATATTTTATTAACCTTCAGGAAATTAAAGGAATTAAGTTTGGGACACGTAATCCAATTAATTATTATGATAGTTTCTATAATGCAGAATTGTTTATCCGTGCGCATGGTACATATTCTGTAAAAATTGTAAATCCATTACAGTTTTATGCAGAAGCAGTTCCTAGAAACAGAGATCGCGTAGAATTTACAGATATTAGCGAGCAGTATGTTTCTGAATTTTTACAGGCATTACAAGCTTCTATTAACCAAATGTCAGCAGATGGTACACGTGTATCTCATGTAACAAGCAAGGCTTATGAACTTGGAAAATACATGGCAAATGTACTGGATGAAGACTGGAATAAGACTCGTGGTATGGAAATCCAGTCAGTAGGTATTGCAAGCGTATCTTATGATGATAAGTCACAAGAACTTATTGAAATGCGTAACCAGGATGCAATTTACAGTAATCCAGACGTTGCTAGAGGATATATGGTAAGAAGTGCGGGTGAAGCAATGAAATCAGCAGGTGCGAATGAAAGCGGCGCAATGCACGGCTTCCTAGGTATGGGTATGAGTATGAATGCAAGTGGTAATATGTTAGGACAGATGCTTACAGGAAATGGTGCAGATGTACAGTCTGGGGCTGGGGCGATTCTTTCTACGATGGCACCACCAGCGCAGAATCAGGAGTCTACACAGTTTAAAGAAGTTTCAGCGGAAAAAGAAGGCTGGACTTGTGAATGTGGAGCTGTAAATAGTGGTAAATTCTGTCCGGAATGTGGTAAGGCGGCACCAGTTCCAGCGAATACATGGACCTGTGAATGCGGTTCAGTAAATAGTGGTAAATTCTGTCCAGAATGTGGCAAGCCAGCACCAGTTCCAGCTGAAGACTGGACCTGTGAATGTGGAACAGTAAATAGTGGTAAATTCTGTTCTGAATGTGGAAAACCACGTGTGTAATAGAAAAGAATAAAGATCTACATAAAGGTTATAAAAAACATAACAAAAAGTGTTAATAAAAGGGGTTGCTTTTGCAACCCCTTTATGTTATTATCTTCCTCATGAAGACAACTGTCGCTGTGGCGCGGACTTGGAGCGTGATTATAAAAGGACTAAGCGACAGAATATATTGAGATTATATGAGGTGTAAGTGAGATGTCCGAGAAGACAAATTACTTCGTGCTGAAAGAAAAAGCAGTTCCGGAAGTGTTGTTAAAAGTAGTAGAAGCAAAAAGATTATTTGATTCGGGTAAAGTTGCATCGGTACAGGATGCGACAGATACAGTTGGAATTAGTCGAAGTTCATTCTATAAATACAAGGATGATATTTTTCCATATCATGAAAATGAAAGAGGGAAAACATTCACACTGGTTATCCAGTTGGCGGATGAGCCAGGATTGTTATCAAGTATCCTGCGAGCAATTGATAAGTATAAATACAATATTTTAACTATTCATCAGAGTGTGCCAATCAATGGAATTGTAACATTGACTTTGAGTATTGATGTGTTTAATGCTGCGGATAAAGTAGAGGAGATGGTAGCTGCGATTGAAGCGGTAAATGGAGTACAATACGCAAAAATTATGGCTAGGGAGTAAGAAATATGAAAATAGCAATTATGGGATATGGCACAATTGGTTCTGGTGTCGCTGAGGTATTAGAAGTAAATAAAGACCTGATTACAGAGCGTGCAGGAGAGCCGGTTGAGGTTAAATATATTTTGGATTTGAGAGAATTCCCAGGTGATCCAAACGAAGATAAAATTGTACACGACTACAAGATTATCGTAGAAGATAATGAAGTTGGTGTTGTGGTAGAAGCAATGGGAGGTGTAGAACCTGCATATACTTTTGTAAAGGAAATGTTATTAGCAGGTAAGCAGGTCGCTACATCAAATAAAAATTTAGTGGCAGAAAAAGGTGCGGAGCTTATTGCAATTGCACGTGAGAAGAATATCAACTTTATGTTTGGCGCAAGCGTAGGTGGAGGTATTCCTATTATCCGTCCGCTTAATAAATGTCTGACAGCAGATGAAATTGAAGAAATAACAGGTATTTTAAATGGTACAACAAACTATATGCTTACTCGTATGGCAAATGAAGGCATCAGTTTTGATGATGTGTTAAAAGATGCACAGGCAAAGGGATATGCAGAAGCAGATCCAACTGCAGATGTAGAAGGCTTTGATCCATGCCGTAAAATAGCAATTTTAACATCCTTGGTGTGCGGAAAGCAGGTAGACTATACAGATGTTTACACAGAAGGAATTACAAAGATTTCTACTGAGGATTTTGAGTATGCAAGGAAGATGGAGAGATCTATTAAATTACTTGCTTCCAGCAAGAGTGAGAATGGTAGCTATAGCTGTATGGTGGCACCATTTATGTTGGATAAGACTCATCCGCTTTGTAATGTAAATGATGTATTTAATGGCGTGTTTGTACATGGGAATATGCTTGGTGATGCTATGTTTTATGGTAGTGGAGCAGGAAAACTTCCAACAGCAAGTGCTGTTGTTGCAGATGTGGTAGATATGGTAAAACACAGTCATGTAAATATTTTTATTGAATGGGAACCAGAAAAAGTACAGCTCATAGATTATAGAGAAAGTGTAAATAAGTTTTTTGTTAGAACTACATCCCCAAAAGCAGACGTGGAAGCGGTATTTGGTCAGGTTGAATATGTAGAAGATGTAGTCGCAGAAGAAATTGGTTTTGTTACAGATGCGATGTTAGAATCAGAATTTGCTGATAAATCAGAAAAAATTGTAGTAATAAATCGCATTCGATTAGGGTAGGATTTTATAAGGCCGTGGCAAAGCCACGGCTTGTTTGGTTTTTTGGGATGAATGGGAGGAAAATATGAAATATGTAATTGTGTTAGGGGATGGAATGGCAGACCGTCCAATTGAAGAATTAGAGAATAAGACACCGCTAGAATATGCAAAGACTCCAATGATGGATAAACTTGCGCAAAATGGGGAAATAGGACTTGTTCATACGATTCCAGAAGGTATGAATCCAGGGAGTGACACAGCCAATCTTTCTGTGTTGGGATTTGATCCAAAGAAATACTATTCAGGTCGTTCTCCGTTGGAGGCATTGAGTATTGGTGTACCTATGAAAGATACCGATATTGCATTTCGCTGCAATTTAGTTACTTTATCAGAGGAAGAAGATACATATGAAAAACGTCACATGATAGATCATAGCTCTGATGAAATTAGTACAGAAGAAGCGGCAATTTTACTAGCAGCAGTAAAAGATGCTTTTGAAAATGAAATAGTTCAATTTTATGTGGGAACAAGTTATCGTCATTGCCTGATTTGGAATGAAGGAAAATTGGTAGAGTTGACACCACCGCATGATATATTAGGACAGTGTATTGAAAGCTATTTGCCAAGGTATTCAGAACAATCGCATACTGCGGAATCAGGCGAGGGAGAAATGGTTTTAGATACAAACATGCTCTACAGTATGATGAAAAAAAGTTATGACATTTTAGTAAATCATCCAATTAATGTAGCACGTAGAGAAAGAGGCCTTAAACCAGCGAACTCCTGTTGGTTTTGGGGTGCAGGAACAAAACCAGCACTCTCGTCGTTTGAGGAAAAAACAGGTAAAAAAGGAGCTATGATTTCAGCAGTTGACTTGCTTAAGGGGATTGCAGTAGGAGCTTCCATGCAGGTGATTGAAGTGCAGGGCGCAAATGGTGGTCTTCACACGAACTACGAAGGAAAAGCACAGGCAGCTTTGAGTGCACTTACAAAGCAGGGAAACGATTTTGTATATGTGCATTTAGAAGGACCGGATGAAATGGGACATCAGGGAAGTGTAGAGCGAAAGGTGCAGGCAATCGAATGGCTGGATGAACGTGTGATAAAGCCAATTATAGAAGGCTTAACAGAGGCTGGAGAAGATTTCAGGATGCTTGTTTTGCCAGACCACCCTACTCCAATCTGCATTCGTACACATTCTTCGGAACCTGTGCCATATGTGTTATATGACTCTGTACAGGCGCGGAATGCAAAAATGCGTGATTGGAATTATAACGAAAAAGAAGCAGAAGCTTCTGGAAATTATATCGCAGAAGGGCATACAATAATTAAAAAATTATTTGAAAAATAAAAAAAGGCACTTCGCATATTTTGCGAAGTGTTTTTTGTGGAAAGAAATAAATATACAATTCCAATAACTGGCAAGGAGTGGTATAATATATAAAAATATGTTACGAGGGGGATTATTATGGGGAAATATATTATGGCATTAGATGCTGGCACCACCAGCAACCGATGTATTTTATTTGACGAGGCAGGAAATATCTGTTCCATGGCGCAAAAGGAGTTTCGTCAGATTTTTCCAAATCCAGGTTGGGTAGAACATGATGCAAATGAAATCTGGTCCACACAGCTTGGCGTTGCAGTAGAAGCAATGAATATGATTAATGCAAAAGCAAAAGATATTGCTGCTATTGGTATTACAAATCAGAGAGAGACAGCTATCGTATGGAACAAGGAAACGGGAGAACCTATTTACAATGCGATTGTATGGCAGTGTCGTCGCACTTCTGATATGGCAGATGAATTAAAGGCGAAAGGATTGGAAGAAGCATATCGTCAGAAGACAGGTCTTATCATCGATGCTTATTTCTCAGCTACTAAAATAAAATGGATTTTGGATAATGTAGAAGGTGCAAGAGAGTTAGCAGATCAGGGTAAACTATTATTTGGTACAGTAGAGACCTGGATTATCTGGAAACTTACCAAAGGCAGAGTGCATGTAACAGACTATTCCAATGCCAGCAGAACAATGCTTTTTAATATCAATACTTTGGAGTGGGATGACGAAATCTTAGAAGAACTTCAGATTCCAAGAAGCATGCTTCCAAAAGCAGTGCCATCCAGTGAGGTATATGGATGTGCGGATCCAGCATTTTTAGGTGGAGAAATCCCAATTGCAGGTGCAGCAGGAGATCAGCAGGCCGCACTTTTTGGACAGACATGTTTCCATGAAGGAGAGGCCAAAAATACATACGGTACAGGATGTTTCCTTTTGATGAATACAGGAGAAACACCAGTATTTTCTAAAAATGGTCTGGTAACGACTATTGCATGGGGCTTGGATGGAAAAGTTAATTATGCACTTGAAGGTTCTATCTTTGTAGCAGGGGCATCTATCCAGTGGCTGCGTGATGGTATGAGAATGATTGATTCTGCATCCGACTCTGAATATATGGCAACAAAAGTAAAAGATACACATGGTTGTTATGTAGTGCCTGCATTTACAGGTCTAGGTGCACCACACTGGGATCAGTACGCAAGAGGTACTATTGTAGGTATCACACGTGGTACTACCAAAAACCATATTATTCGTGCAACACTTGAATCGATTGCACTTCAAGTATGTGATGTCATTGATGCAATGAAAGCAGATGCGGGTATTGAAGTGCGCGCATTGAAAGTAGATGGTGGTGCAAGTGCAAATAACTTCTTAATGCAGTTCCAAGCAGATATGATCGATGCACCGGTAAACAGACCAGCTTGTGTAGAGAGTACAGCAATGGGGGCTGCGTATTTAGCGGGCCTTGCAGTCGGATTCTGGAGCAGCAAAGAAGATGTAATTAAAAACCAGCAGTTAGACCGTGTATTTACACCAAATGTGGATCCTGAAAAGAGAGACAAAAAGCGTAAAGGATGGAATAAAGCTGTAAAATATGCTTACGGCTGGGCAAAAGATGACGGAGAGTAAAAGGTCATTTATAAGATGTATAATAATGTGCGGGGAGCTTTTGAGCTCCCTGCTTTTTCCACCAAGATGTATTTTGTGTGATGAAATACTTTCGCCAGAAGAAGCAGAAAAAAGGATCCACAAAACCTGCGAAAGTAAGTTGTATCCAATTATTGGACCTGTCTGCATGCATTGTGGCAGACCAATCAGAAACGATTATGATGCAGTAAGTAAAAAGGCTGCATATCTAGATATTTACAATTCATACGAATATTGTTATGACTGTAAATTAATTGCGAATTCCGTAGAAAAATCCCAAATGAAAAATAGAAAAAATAAATTTACATCGTATATCGAGCAGGGTAAGTCTTTGTATCTGTATCGAGGAGATATAAAAAAGACGATGTACCGCTTCAAGTACAGCAATAAAAGAGAGTATGCTAAGTTTTTTGCACAGCGGGTTGTGCGAAAACATGGCGACTGGATAAGGGAAAAACAGATTCAGGCAATTGTTCCAGTGCCAATGTATTTACCCAAAGAAAGAAAAAGAGGATATAATCAAGCGAAGAGCTTTGCTAGAGAATTGTCGATGTTAACGGGGCTCCCGGTTGAAGATTCTCTAGTATTTAGAGTGAGAGACACCAAGGCATTGAAAACATTAAATCCAATGGAACGAAAAAATAATCTCAAAAATGCTTTTCAGAATAAAAAAAGTATAGTACAATATACTCACATTTTGGTCGTTGATGATATTTATACGACAGGAAGCACTGCGCAGGCAGTTGCAGAGGAATTGATAAAACAAGGGGTAGGCCATGTATATTTTTTAAGTATATGCATAGGCGAAACTATGTAGGAGGTACACTCGTGAACGTAAGCAATTGTAAATCATGTGGCAGATTATTTAACGTAATCTCAGCTTCTAAAATTTGTCCTGATTGTCAGCGCAAATTAGAAGAAAAATTCCAGGAAGTAAAAGAATTCTTAAAAGAAAATCCATTTGCAAACATTGATGTGTTATCGCAGGAATGTGATGTCTCTGTAAAACAGATTAAAGAATGGGTTAGAGAAGAAAGACTTGTTTTTGCTGAAGGTTCTATGGACGGTATTGAATGTACACAGTGTGGTAAATTAATCCGTACTGGTAAGTATTGTGATGAATGCAAAGTTAAGATTACAAATAATCTTAGAAGTGGTATCAATGCACCAGTAAAAGCCGAACCAGTGAAAAAAGAACGTGAAAGAGACCGTATGCGTTTCTTGCAGAATTTATAAGAAAATTAAGGGTGTTTCAACCATGAAAAATGTGGTTGGAACACCCTTTTTTTCTTTTATTTTATGTATCGGTGTGTTATAATACAAAATAATGCATAATTATGTCTAAATAGAGGCGTGGCTATGGTAAATGAAGAAAAAGTAAAGCAGTTATACAAGGTTGCTTTGTATGAAAAAAGAGAAGAAAAACTGCATAAGCAAACAGGTAAATATTATCGCAGCGATTATATTGGAAAAGAGATTCTAAAAAGTATATTTACTGGTTCACTAGCATATTTATTTATATTGATTTTGTTTGTGATAAACAAATGGGAGTCTTTTTTAGAAGTAGTTAATCAGGTAGATATAACCGGATGGATAATACCAATTGTGGGAGTGTATGTTGGATATATGCTTGTATATCTTGTTTTAACATACGTAATATATAAAAACAGATACGAAAATAGTCGCAAACATTTGGATGAGTATGAAGAAGAACTTCGCATACTACATAACATGTATGAGCGAGAAGAGAAATTAAAGTAATAGGAGGCAGTATGACAAAGATATATGAAATCAAGGATAAAGTGCTAAGATTTTGTTCTGAGTATGAGACATATTTGAAATATGCTTGGAAATTTGTCATTGCCTTGCTGTTGTTTGGAATTATAAATGGTTCTATTGGGTTTATGGAGAAAATAAATGGCCCATTTATAACAATCGCACTTTCATTGCTATGTTGCATGTTACCATTGGGGGCAACTTTAGTCATTGCAGCAGGGTTGGTGGTTGTACATTTATATGTGCTTGCTGCTGAAGTGGCGTTAATGGCAGTGCTTGTATTCGCAGTAGTATTCCTGTTGTATTTTAGATTTTCGCCACATGATACATTGTTGTTTATGGTAACCCCTCTCTTATGTGTGATTGGGATTCCATATGTGGTTCCAATTAGTGCAGGACTTTTAAGAAAGGGACATTCTGCGGCGTCAATTGTTAGTGGCACGATAGTATATTATTTTTTGAATGGTGTATATAAAAATGTCGCAGTACTTCAAGCAATTGCAGCTGGAGAGGATATTGAGGGCGCTAAAATGAGTGTTGCAGCAGGACAGTTGTTAGAGAATACAGAATTGTATCTTATGCTGACAGTGTTCACGATTTCTACGCTTTTGGTATATACCATACGAAAAATGGCGATTAAGTATGCATGGACAATCGCGATTGTAACGGGAGTTTTGGTTCAGATAACGGGACTTTTGGTCGGATATATCTGGTTTAACATTACTGAAAAAGTAGTGGGGATGTTAATAGGAAATATTCTGGCGGCAGGTATTGCATTTGGAATTGAGTTTCTATTTATGAATTTGGATTATATGAGAACCGAGCGAGTGCAGTTTGAAGATGATGACTATTACTATTTTGTGAAAGCTGTACCAAAGAAACTAGTAACGTCATCTGAAAAAGTAATTACAGAGTTTGGTGGATTGACAGGCTTTGCACATAGGATGAAAGCAAGAAAAGAAGCGGAAGAGAAAATAACGCGTAAAAACATTGCAGACGAATTGGAAATTGATGAAGAATTGTTAAAATAAAAAGTTTGGCAGAAAGGAGAGAAAATGGAGAATATCAAAGAGATGCTAGGATTGATGCAGCAGAATTTATCAAAGGTGCTCGGCATGGCAAATTTGACAATTACATGGGTAGATATTGTAGAAATTCTTATTATTTCTTTTCTGTTTTATCATATTTTGCTATGGATTAAGTCAACAAGAGCATGGAATCTGTTTAAGGGGATAATGGTAGTGCTGTTATTTGTAGTAGTAGCAGCCTTTTTCCAGATGAGCACCATTTTATGGATCGCAGAAAACACTTTTAATGTTGGATTGATAGCGCTGGTAATTATTTTTCAGCCTGAACTTCGAAAAGCATTGGAGAATTTAGGTGATAAGAATATTATTACAAAACTATTTAATTTAAATAAAGCAGAAGTGAAAAAGTTTTCGGATCATACGATTGATGAATTGATTAAAGCAGTTTATGCAATGGGAAAAGTAAAGACTGGAGCTCTGATTGTTATTGAGGATGAAATCTTATTGAATGAATATATTAGAACTGGGATTGATGTAGACGCGGTTGTTTCAAGCCAATTGCTTATCAATATATTCGAAAAAAACACACCACTTCATGATGGAGCAATTATTATGCGAGGTGACAGAGTGGTGTCAGCAACCTGCTATCTACCTCTTTCGGATAGTTTGGGATTAAGTAAAGAACTTGGAACCAGACATCGTGCAGCAGTAGGGATAAGTGAAGTAAGTGATTCCCTTACAATTATCGTATCCGAAGAAACTGGAAATGTGTCTATTGCCTTAAGGGGACAAATCTATCGCAATGTAGACGCAGATTTCTTAAAAGAAAAATTACAGTATATGCAGAATCGCAATCATGAAGTAACGCGTATGGAACTGCTAAAGAGGAGGTTTAAGAATGAAAAGTAATATTCTAAAAGCCTTATCTAAGAATCTAGGGTTTAAAATATTGGCGCTGTTATTTGCATTTACGTTGTGGCTTACAGTGTATAATATTGAAGATCCAACCAAGTCTAAGACCTTGACAGTAAATGTAAATATTTCTAACAAAGAATATATCGATTCGCTTGGAAAATATTTTGAAATTAAAGATGGAACCAATAAGGTGTCATTCTCAGTTACAGCGGCACGAAGTTTGTTGGATAAATTGGATGAATCAGATTTTACTGCAACAGCTAATATGGAACAAATTGTGCTAACAGAAGATGGAACAGAAGGTTTGGTGCCAATTGAGGTTGTTTGTAACGCAAATATTAATTCAAATTCCATTCGACTTAGTTCCACAAACAAAAGCTTAAAATTAGCATTGGAAGATTTGATGACAAAGCAGTTTGTGGTTACAGCCAGTGCATTTGGTGAAGTGGCACAGGGATATGCTCTTGGAAATGTTGAGGTTACAGCACCAAATGTGCTTAAGATTTCAGGACCAAAATCAATTGTGGAAGATATTGCTTCCGTGATTGCTACAATTGATGTATCTGGTATGTCAGAGAGTTGGACTACATACAAAGCTTCTCCAATTCTCTTTAATGCAGAAGGGAAGGAAATTGATACTACACGTCTTACTTTTAGTGATACTACAGTAAACGTATCCGCAGAAATCTTAAGCGTAAAGGATGTTGCAATTTCGGTTCAGCCATCAGGTGCACCTGCATCTGGTTATGAGATAACATCTGTCTCAATTAATCCAACCACGATTCGATTGAAAGGGGATAAGTCGGTATTAAATACAATTAATGTAATCGAAATTCCTGCTAGTGTGATATCGGTATCGGGAGCAGATAAAAATGTCAGTGCAACAATAGATGTTACAGAATATATACCTTATGGAGCTACACTTGTAGATGCTCAAGATGCAGTTATAGAGATTATGATTACAGTAGGACAGAAACAAGAAAAGTCCTATAATTTAGAAACTAAAAATATATTGGTAACAGGGTTACCAACAGGTGCAAGCTTTAAATTCGAATTAGAAAGTATTGCTGTAAAGATTTCGGGACTGGAAGCAGATATTGCTATGTTAAATGGTAGTATGTTAACAGGAAGCATTGATGTAACAGGTTTAAACAGTGGTTTGCATGAAGTGGATTTGGTATTAGATATTGATGCAAATAAATATGTATATCAACCGGTTAAAGTAAAAATAGCTATTTCAGAAAGTGTAGAAACAGGGACTACAGTATCGCCAGAAAATACACAGGTGCCAGAGAATGGTACAGATGAAGAAAATGGTGAAAATGTGAGTGGATCGCAGGATTC
>JAFQWG010000175.1 GCA_017407605.1 Agathobacter sp.
CGGAAGTTACACACAGGATTTCGTGTTTGAAAAAGCAGAAATCAAAGAGGGAAAAGAACCTTTTGTTACATTGCCAGGTTCTTATGAAGAAAATGGTGAAGTAGATGAACTTGTTGTAACACTGAAAGATCATAGCTACAATTTAAGATTAGAGCTTCATTACTTTGTATTCCGTAAACAGGATGTGATTACACGTTCCGCAAAATTTGTAAACATCAGTATGGAAACTGTGACTTTAGACAGACTCTTAAGTGCACAGCTTGATTTTGAAACAGCTGATTGGAATTTGACAACCTTCCATGGTGCATGGGCACGCGAGATGAAACGTCACGATATGACGGCTAGTGCATGCAAGATTGTAAATGAATCTTATTGCGGATGTTCTTCAAACCGTTCGAATCCATTTATTATGCTTTCTAAGAAAGATACTGGAGAAGACCACGGAGACTGCTATGGTATTAATTTGATTTACAGTGGTAACCATTATGAAGCAGTAGAAGTAAGTGCTTTTGGACAGACTCGTGTTGTAACAGGTATCAATCCTAGAAGTTTCCAGTTTATCGTAGGACCAGGAGAAAGCTTCGAAGCACCAGAAGCAGTTATGACCTATTCGAAAAAAGGTTTTAACGGCATGAGTCAGAATATGCATACTTTTGTTCGTGAATGTATTGTACGTGGGGAATGGAAGAAAAAACCACGTCCAGTACTTCTTAACAGTTGGGAAGCTGCATATTTCAATATCAACGAAAGCAAACTCCTTAAACTTGCAAAAGCGGGCAAAGAAGCAGGGGTTGAACTTTTCGTTATGGACGACGGTTGGTTTGGTACTAGAGATAATGATACACAGTCACTTGGTGACTGGTATCCAAATAAGAAAAAACTTCCAAATGGCGTAGAAGGCCTTGCTAAGAAAATCAATAAATTAGGCCTTGATTTTGGTATTTGGGTAGAACCAGAAATGATTAATGCAAATAGTGATCTTTATCGCGCTCATCCAGAATGGGTAATGGAAATTCCAGGTAAGCCACATTCTGAAAGCCGTACGCAGAGAATCTTAGATTTCTCAAACCCAGACTTAGTAGAATATATGACAAATGCTATGGCAAATGTATTTTCTTCTGGAAATATTGCCTATGTAAAATGGGATATGAACCGTATTTTTTCTGATTACTATTCACAGTGTTTACCACCAGAACGTCAGAAAGAAGTTGGGCATCGTTACATGATGGGCTTATATAAGATGTGTGATTCTCTTATGAAACAGTTCCCACACATTCTTTTTGAGGGCTGTGCATCTGGCGGTAACCGTTTTGACCTCGGTATCCTTTGTTACTTCCCACAGATTTGGGCTAGTGATGATTCAGATGCAATTTATCGTGTCAATGGTCAGACTGGCTATAGCTATGGATATCCAATGTCTTGTGTAAGTGCACATGTATCTGACTGTCCAAACCATCAGACACTTCGTAAGACTCCGCTTGCATCTCGTTTCCAGGTAGCTGCATTTGGTGTACTTGGTTATGAATGTAACCTTTGTGAAATGAGCAAAGAAGATGTGGATGATATCAAGGAACAGATTGCTCTTTACAAGAAATGGAGAGATGTACTACAATATGGTACGTTCTATCGTGGTAGAGCATATGATAATATTTATGAATGGACATGCGTAAGTCCAGATAAGAAAAAAGCAGTAGGTTTGGAACTTCAGGTATTATTTACCCCTAATACACACTTTGAAACTTATTCACCAAAGGGATTAAACCCAGAAGAAAAATATCGTTTCACAAACCGTGAACTTAAAATTAATATCAAGGATTTTGGTGGACTTATCAATCAGGTAATCCCATTCCACATCAAGCCAGAATCGGTGCTTCATAATGTAGCTGCAAAATTGGTTAAAATGCCATCGGAAAAAGAAAATTGTGTGGCAAGTGGAAAACTTCTCATGGAAGGCGGCGTGAAGTTAAAACAAGGCTTTGGCGCAACTGGATATGCAGAAGACATTCGATTTACAACAGATTTTGCTTCTCGTATGTATTTTATGGAGGCAGTTGAAGAAAAAACAGATTTATTAGAGGATAAATCAAAAGGAGTATAGAATGATTTATTTTAATTGTGATTACACAGAAGGCGCACATCCAAGAATTTTAGAAAAATTAATGGAGACAAACTTTGATCAGACAATCGGTTATGGTATGGACGAACACTGCGAAAAGGCAAGAGATTATATTAAGAAAGCCTGCAAAAGTGAACATGCAGATGTACATTTCTTAGTTGGTGGTACACAGACCAATGTGACAGTGATTGATGCTGCATTAAAAGCATATCAGGGTGTGATTTGTGCAGAAAGCGGACATATCAATGTTCATGAAACAGGAGCAGTCGAAGCCTGTGGACATAAATGTATTACTATTCCATCTACAGATGGTAAAATTTATGAACCAGAAGTAAGAGAGATTCTTTCTACTCATTTTGCAAATGGCGGAGATGAGCATATGGCTCAGCCTAAAATGGTATACATTTCCAACCCAACCGAGCTTGGAACAATCTATAGCAAAGCAGAATTAAAAGGATTATATGAACTTTGTAAAGAGTATGGAGCATATCTCTTCTTAGATGGTGCGCGTCTTGGTTATGGACTTATGTGTAAGGCAAATGATTTGACTCTTTCTGATATTGCAGAATATACCGATGTATTTTATATTGGCGGTACAAAGGTTGGTGCTTTATTCGGTGAAGCAGTTGTAATCACAAATAATGAGTTAAAACCTGATTTTAGATATAATATCAAACAGCATGGCGGTATGCTTGCAAAAGGACGTCTTTTAGGTATTCAGTTTGAGACATTGTTTGAAGATGGACTTTATTTTGATGTTGCAGCGCATGCTATGAATATGGCAGAAAAGATTCGTGAAAAATTAACAGAATTTGGTGCTGAATTTACAGTAGCTTCACCTTCAAACCAGATTTTTGTATCACTACCAAATACGGTAGTAGAAGAACTTTCTAAGAAATATGTATTAGAGCCATGGGGGAAGGTGGATGAAAACCACTTTGCAATGCGTATTTGTACTTCATGGGCAACAAAAGAAGAAAATGTAGATGCCTTACTTTCAGATATGGAAAGGGTTCTTTTGTAATGAGAAAGAAAATATTATTTATTGCAACCGGAGGGACAATTGCCTCTAAAAAATCAGAAAATGGATTAAAACCACAGATTTCACCAGAAGAATTAATGTCTTATATTCCATCGGTAAAGGATATCTGTGAAGTTGATACATTACAGCTTCTTAATCTGGATAGCTCTAATATGGAGCCAAGACACTGGATTATGATGGTAGAATGTATCAAAGATCATTATGACAGTTATGACGGATTTGTGGTAGCTCATGGTACAGATACCATGGCCTATACGGCAGCTGGTCTTTCTTATATGATTCAAAATTCCAGAAAGCCAATTGTCATCACAGGTTCACAGAAGCCAATTGATATGGATATTACAGATGCAAAAACGAATCTTCTAGATAGTTTTACATATGCTTCGGATGATAAATCACAAGGCGTATCTATCGTATTTGACGGAAAAGTAATTGCTGGTACTCGTGCAAAAAAGACTCGTTCAAAGAGTTATAATGCATTTTCAAGTATTGATTTCCCATTCCTTGCTGTAATCCAGGATAGACAGATTATGCGTTATATTCCAATGATGCCATATGAGGAAGATGTGTGTTTCTATACCAAGATGAATGAGAATATCTTTTTATTGAAACTCATTCCAGGAATTTCGCCAGAGATGCTTACTTACATCTTTTCTCATTATGATGCCATAATTGTAGAAAGCTTTGGTGTGGGTGGTATTCCACAGTCAATCCAGAAGACTTTCTATGGACTTTGCAGTGAATATCCAGACAAGACCATTATTATGGCAACGCAGGTAGCACATGAAGGTAGTGACATGACCGTCTACGAAGTGGGAAATGAGATGAAAGTGATGTGCAATTTTTTAGAATCTTATGATATGACACTGGAATCCGTTATTGCTAAGACGATGTGGATGCTTGCCAACGAAGATATTACGAAAGCAACTCAGGAAGATATTTTCTATAAGAATATTAACTTTGACGTTATTTTTGGGAAAAATAGAATATGTTAATTGTATAAGAATAAATTAAGGGCTACCATGCGAGGTAGCCCTTTTTACATTTATTGTGTATGTCGATTAATAAAGTCGGTTTTGTACTTAGAGTACATGATTTTCTGGCTGTGGTAGAGACCGGAGTAGCCAGAGAGCATATAGCTGAAAGCAACGGCAAGTAAGTAATATGGCATACCTTCAAAACCGAAGAGTTCAAAACTAATTAGTAGTGTACTGATAGGACAGTTGGTTACACCGCAGAAAAGTGAAACCATACCGATTGCTGCACAAAGGGATGGGCTAAATCCAAGCACTTGTCCCAAAAGACAGCCAAGTGTTGCGCCTACATAGAAGGTAGGGACGATTTCACCGCCCTTATATCCAGCACCAATAGTGAGTGCGGTAAAAAGCATTTTCAAGATAAATGCTTCTGGAACTACATGTCCTTCTACAGCAAGTTCAATGGTATGCATACCAGCACCGTTATAATCATGATTACCAACAAGTATCGTAAGAAGTACGATTGCACAACCACCTACAAAGATTCGTAGAAAGTGATTTTTAAGATATTTCTTGTAGAGTTCTTCTATGCGGTGAAGTATGCCACAGAATCCAATGCTTACAAATGCACAGATGACAGCTACAAGTACAACTTTCATTACTGGTAGTAAAGAAAGAGTAGGGATTCCTGTTACATGGAAAGCCTCACCTGCGACACCAAGAAGTACAGCTACGCCATGAGCTGTGAGTGAGCTTACCACACAAGGAACAAGTGCCATGTAGTACATAACCCCAACACTGACAACTTCCATAGGAAAGATTGCAGCCGCCATAGGCGTGCCAAACAGGGTAGAGAATGCAGCACTCATACCACACATGATTACAACATGCTTGTCTTTTTCATCAAATTTAAAAGCATTTCCTAATGCATTTCCGATGCTTCCACCAATTTGTAAAGCTGCACCTTCTCGTCCTGCAGAACCTCCAAAGAGATGGGTAATAGCAGTTGAGAGGAAAATAGATGGAGTCATACGCAGTGGAATACGATTTCCTGAATGAATTGCAGAAATAACTAAGTTGGTTCCACCATCTTTTTCATTATGTAATATTTTGTATAAAGCCACGATTGCAAGGCCGCCGATAGGAAGTAGGTAGATTATCCAAGGATTTTGTTCTCGTACAATATTTACAAAAGAAAGAACAAAATAAAAAGCACTGCTGACAAGGCCAACTATGGCACCGGTCAATGAACCGAAAATTACCCATTTCGCTGTAATGGTAGTATTTTGTATCAGTGGTTTTATATGTTGTATATAAAATTTGTTCATAACTAACACCTCATTGTATATTCTAATACTAGAAGTATTTTTTTACAACAAGTAGAATTGTCAAATATTTGTCAAAAAACGCGAAAAGTTCGTTGCGAGTGACGAAAAAGAGTGTTAATATAATATGTAAGGTTTAATCTTAGGAGGAACATAAGTTATGAGAACAAGTGGCGTGCTTATGGCAATTTCATCATTACCATCACCATATGGTATTGGTACAATGGGAAAAGCAGCAAGAAAATTCGTGGAATTTTTGAAGAAAGGCGGACAGAAATACTGGCAGATTCTTCCAATTTCTCAAACTGGATATGGCGATTCACCATATCAGTCATTCTCTAGTTATGCTGGAAACCCATATTTTATTGATTTGGAATATTTATGTAAGGATAAATTGTTAACAAAAAAAGAATGTGAATCTTTTGATTGGGGCGGAAGTGAGAGCTATGTAGACTATGGTACTATGTATGTATCTCGTTATGCATTACTTAAGATCGCTTATGAACGTTTTAAAACAGATATTCCACAAGAGTATTGGGATTTTTGTAATCGTGAAGGTTATTGGTTAGAAGACTATACACTTTTTATGGCAATCAAAGATGCGCATGGCGGTGCAGCATGGGCGCAGTGGCCATATGAACTTAAAAATCGTCATGGGGATGCTTTAAACAGAGCAAGAGAAGAATATGCAGATGCAATTGGATTTTACAAGATGCTTCAGTATCTTTTCTTCAAACAGTGGTGGGAATTAAAAGCATACGCAAATGAAAACGGCATTGAAATTATCGGTGACGTTCCAATTTATGTGTCAGGAGACAGTTCTGACGTATGGGCTAATCCAGATCAGTTCTACTTAGATGGAGATAGAAATCCAATCGATGTAGCAGGATGTCCTCCAGATGCTTTCTCAGCAGACGGACAGCTTTGGGGTAATCCATTATTCCGTTGGGATGTAATGAGAAATGATGGATATTCATGGTGGACCAGCAGAATTGCTGCAATGGCAAAACTATATGACATCGTTCGTATTGACCATTTCCGTGGATTTGATTCTTATTATGCTATTCCAGCAAGAGATAATCATGCAAGAAATGGTGAATGGAGACAAGGACCGGGTATGGACCTTTTCCGTACATTAGAACAGAAATTAGGCAGACTTCCTATTATTGTAGAAGACCTTGGATTCTTAACACCTTCTGTAAAACAGCTTTTACAGGATTCTGGTTTCCCAGGTATGAAAGTAATTCAGTTTGCATTTGATTCACGTGAAGGTAGTGATTATTTACCACATACATATCCAACAAATTGTGTTGTATACACAGGGACACATGATAACGAAACATGTATGGGCTGGTTTAAAACTGCTCCAAAGGAATCTATTAAGTATGCAAAAGAATACCTGAATCTTACAAAAGAAGAAGGCTATAACTGGGGTATGATGAGAGCTGCTTGGAGCTCTGTAGCAGACATGGCAATTGTACCGATGCAGGATCTTCTTGGACTTGGTTGTGAAGCACGTATGAACGAACCATCTACATCAGGAAATAACTGGAAGTGGAGAGCAACAGAAGACCAGATTACTGGTAAGCTTGCAACAA
>JAFQWG010000034.1 GCA_017407605.1 Agathobacter sp.
ACCGGAGGCTGTATGGGAGAACTTCTCATTTGTAATGAACCAATCGCAGCTATGCCTTATTATATCGAAGGCGTTTCCTGGAATGTATATTCTCTAGAGGAATTGTGTTATTATGTGGAAAATAATACTTATCTTTTAGAAAAAGATTTCATGACAGAGGAACTCTGTACCTGGATTGGAAAAGAAGTAAACAATTTAAAATTGGCAGATAGACTTCGTGATATCATGCATTTGGATGGACGTCTTTCAGAATTTGTGCTAGCGCTTCTGGTAGATTGTGGTTATTGTCCAAAAGATGTGATTCAGGAGATTGTTCGCATTATTCGTGAAATGGAAGAAAAATCCGATTTTGAATGCAACAAAGTACGTGCGGACCGCCTGATGGAAAAAGAGAAATATTTAAGTAGTATTTATGAATACAAGAGTCTGCTAGAGTCCAACGAAGCAGGAGAGCAGAGCAAGGAACTGCTTGGAAATATCTGGCACAACTTAGGCACGGCGTATGCAAGATTATTCTTGTTTAAGGAAGCCGTTAGTTGTTATGAAAAAGCGTATAAACTAAATCTAAATGAAGAATCCTTAAAAGAATGTCTGATGGCACATAGATGCTTGAAGGATGAAATGGGATTTGAGATGGCAGTACAAAAATATCAGGTGCCAGAGGCTTTGTTGCAGGAAGTAAGAGAAGAGGTCGCTTTGGCTGGTCAAAGTGAAGTGATGTCTGGTTTTGAGAGTAAATTAGAGGAGATTGTGGCTATGAATACTCCAGCGCAGCGTGCAGAGTATCACAAGGCAATTTCTAATATTATTTTCAATTGGAAAGAAGAATACAGAAGAATTTGCAGGATGTAAGAGATGGCTTTTTTAGATTGGTTATTTAAAAGAAAGAAAAAAGTAAATATTGATGAGTCTGTAATAGCCGAAGAAGAAATTAAACCCGTGGAATTAAAAGATCCTGCTTCGATTCGCAATTATGTCATTAGTCTTTGCGAACAGATGATTGATATTTCCAAGGAAATGGATGATGTGCGTCGTGAATATGAGCAGGTTACAGCGCATTTAAACGATATTCAGATTGTAGAAGGTTTAGAGGGTGAGCAAAAGAATCAGCTTATTGAGATTGCTACACAGGTTTCAAAGCTGATAAGTGTACGAAATGATTATTTGAATGCAGGCAGCAAGATTTCAGATGAAACTTTTTACCAGATGCAGGAACTAGAGGATGAAGTTCCAAGTATTATCCGTAGACTGATGGATAATGAGAAATATCTTGATACAGTAAAACGTGATTTGAACCGTTTGGCCGCAGAAAAGATTGAGTGGAGTGTGCTTAAACAAGAAGCGGAGGAAGAACAGAATGACCTTCGCCGTATGTCAAAGATTCTATTGGTGGCATTTGGTTTGGGGGCAATTACTGTTGCGACGATATCGATTCTAATGAAATGGAATTTTTTGCCAATTATTATAGTTGCGTTTATGGCAACTTTGGCAGCTTCCTATATATTGATTCGTATGCAGGAGTGCACGACTGATATCAAGCAAAGCGAGCTTAATATTAATCATGCGATTGCTTTGGAAAATCGCGTGAAAATCCGCTATGTTAATACAAAAAATGCGATAGATTATACATGTAATCGATTTCGTGTGAAGGATTCTAGAGAATTGACTTATAATTATGAGCAGTATATTGAGGTTTGTAGGGAAAAAGAACGTCTCAAACAGACCAATGAGGATTTGGAATACTTTAACAATCGTTTGGTTCGCATTTTGCGAGGTCTTAATCTCTATGATGCGAAAGTATGGCTCAACTATGCAAATGCAGTGATTGATCCAAGAGAAATGGTTGAGTTAAAGCACGAACTTTTTTCACGCCGTCAGAGTTTGAGAAACCACATCGAATACAATTTGAATGCTATTTCAGAAATGAAAGTTGAAGTAGATAAATATGTGGAAAAAATGGGTGAAAAATCAAAACAGGTACGTGCTATTTTAGAAAAAGTAGAAGAATTAAATAATGGGATTATTTAAATAGAGATAAAAGAGAACGCAGCGCGCGTTCTCTTTTTTATGGGAACAATTCAGTGTTTTTACGCATATCTTATATTGTATTAAGCAAAGAGGAGAATTATGTATGAATAATAACGGTAACTGTGATAGCTGTTCTGGTATGACGAGAAATCGTATGGATGTGCGTAATCCAATGGATGTGCATTGTCAGAAACGAGTTATGCAGGGCGGATGTCCACAGGGACAGATTATGCCTAGAGTGCATGCTGGATATAATGAATGCGATGGAGCCAGAGTTATGCATAATTGCAACAATGACTGTGGTGATACAACAGATACGATGCGAGGCAAAGCGATTGCGATGGCATATGTTCCATGGCAGCAATTTGGCTGCACATATGAACCAATGCAGGGGCTTCATGCGGGAACCATTTTCCCAGAACTCGAAAAACCATTTTATGGAAGAAGGGGGATGCGATAATGGAAAGAATGAAGATGTTAGAATGGGTACAGGCGCTATGTTTTGTTGTAGTGGATATGGAACTTTATCTCGATACACACCCATGTGATGAGGAAGCATTGGCTTTTTACAGAGACAGCGTTGAAAATTACGAAAAAGCAAAAAGAAAGTTTGAGGAAATGTATGGTCCTCTTACTGCTGTAAAATCAATGGATTGTGAAAGATGGGCATGGGCAGATGTGCCATTGCCATGGGAAGGAGTGAGATAGTATGTGGACGTATGAAAGAAAATTACAGTATCCAGTAAATATTACAAGACCTAATCCTGCTATGGCAAAATTTATCATGAGCCAGTATGGTGGTCCAGATGGTGAAATAGCAGCTTCTATGAGATATTTGTCGCAAAGATACTCTATGGATAATAAAAAAGTAGCAGGTCTCCTCACTGATATTGGTACTGAGGAGCTCGCCCATATGGAGATGATCGCAGCAATTGTTCGCCAGCTTACCAAGGGCTGTAGTGCAGAAGAATTAAAAGAATCAGGACTTGGTGAATACTATATTGACCATACTGGTGCGATTTGGCCTCAGGCTGCTGGTGGAATTCCATTTAATGCATGTGAATTCCAGAGTAAGGGAGATCCTTTGACAGATTTGTTTGAAGACTTAGCGGCAGAACAGAAAGCGCGTACAACTTATGATAATATTCTTCGTCTTGTAAAAGATCATGAAGTTGCAGATCCAATTCGCTTCCTTCGTCAGAGAGAAGTAGTACACTTCCAGAGATTCGGGGAAGGATTAAGAATGTATCAAGAACAGCTTGACAGCAAGAACTACTATGCATTTAACCCATCTTTTGACAAATAGGAAAATCTTAACTAAAAACAGACCGTCGAAAGCCTATTTTTCGGCGGTTTTTTGTTGCATATCATGCGACAAAAAGATTGATAAAAGCCCAAAACTAGTATATAATTATTGGGCGATTGTCGCAAATATGCGACTTACACAACAAAAGTATTTGATTAATATAAATAAATGAAAGAGGAGATAAGAAAATGAGTAAAGTTAGAACAAGATTTGCTCCAAGTCCAACAGGTAGAATGCACGTAGGTAACTTACGTTCTGCATTATACGAATTTTTAATTGCAAAACACGCAGATGGAGAATTTATGCTCCGTATTGAAGATACTGACCAGGAACGTTTGGTTGAAGGTGCGGTAGATATTATCTATAGAACAATGGAAAAAACTGGTCTTATCCATGATGAAGGTCCAGATAAAGATGGTGGTTATGGTCCATATGTACAGAGCGAACGTATGGCAACTGGAATCTATATGAAATATGCAAAAGAATTAGTAGAAAAAGGCGAAGCTTACTATTGTTTTTGTGATAAAGAACGTCTTTCTTCTTTAAAATCAGAAGTTGTAGAAGGAAAAGAAATCACAGTTTATGACAAACATTGTCTTTCTTTAACAAAAGAAGAAGTAGAAGCTAATCTTGCTGCTGGAAAACCATTCGTTATCCGTCAGAATATTCCAAACGAAGGCACAACCACATTCCATGATGAACTCTATGGTGATATTACTGTGCCAAACTCAGAATTAGACGACATGATTTTAATTAAATCAGATGGATATCCAACTTACAACTTTGCAAACGTAGTAGATGATCACACAATGAACATTACACACGTAGTACGTGGCAATGAATATCTTTCTTCTTCACCAAAATATCAGCGTCTTTACGATGCTTTTGGCTGGGAATCACCAACATATATTCATTTACCACTTATTACAGATGAAAATCACAAGAAATTATCAAAGAGAAGTGGACATTCTTCTTTTGAAGATTTAGTAGAACAGGGATTTTTGACAGAAGCAATTGTAAACTACATTGCATTACTTGGCTGGAGCCCAGAAGATAACCGCGAAATTTTTACATTGGACGAGCTTATTCGTGACTTTGATTATACAAGAATCAGCAAATCTCCAGCAGTATTTGACTATGTGAAATTAAAATGGATGAATGGCGAATATATCAAAGCTATGGATTTTGATGCATTCTATGAAATGGCTGAGCCATACATCAAGGAAGTTATCACAAAAGATTTAGACCTTAAGAAAATTGCTGCAATGGTTAAAACACGTATTGAAGTGTTCCCAGATATCAAAGAACATATCGATTTCTTTGAAACATTACCAGAATATGATACAGCAATGTACACACACAAGAAGATGAAGACCAACGAAGAAACATCTCTTGAAGTGCTTACAGAAATTCTTCCAGTTTTAGAAGCACAGGAAGATTATTCAAATGATGCGCTTTACGCATTACTTTGCAAGTTTGTAGAAGAAAAAGGTGTAAAAAATGGTTATGTAATGTGGCCAATCCGTACAGCTGTTTCTGGAAAGCAAATGACACCAGGTGGTGCTACAGAGCTTATGGAACTTCTTGGGAAAGAAGAATCAATCGCTCGTATTCGTAAAGGTATTGAAATGCTTTCAAAATAATATGTAGAAAGCGATTGGTAAAATACAGGAGATAAATTATGTTATTTAATTCATTGGAATTTTTAATATTTTTCCCACTTGTAGTGGCGGTATATTTTATCATTCCTAAGAAAGCTAGATATATCTGGTTGTTAATTGCAAGTTATTATTTTTATATGTCTTGGAATGCAACATACGCATTATTAATTGGGATATCTACTTTAATCACATGGCTTAGTGGTATTCTGCTAGGTAGATTTGAGGAAAAGTGGAAAAGACAGTTAACTGTGGCAATAAGTTTTGTTAGCAATTTAGGGATACTAGTTTTTTATAAATACTTCGATTTTATAATAGAAAATATAAATAATGTATTATCTTCTTTTGGAGCAGAACTTGTTTCTAATCCATTTGACGTTATTTTACCAGTAGGGATTTCTTTCTATACGTTTCAGGCATTAAGTTATACGGTAGATGTATATCGAAAAGAAATTATTCCAGAAAAAAACTTGATGAGATATGCATTGTTTGTATCTTTCTTTCCACAGCTGGTTGCTGGTCCAATTGAAAGATCTGGCAATTTGTTAAAACAGTTGAGAAATATTCATAATATAAATGTATGGGATTATGAACGTATTACAAAAGGGTTTGCGCAAATGGTTTGGGGCATGTTCCAGAAAATGGTGATTGCCGATCGAGTGGCTATTTTTGTGAATTCCGTATATAACAACCTTCATGCAGTAGGCACTGTTGAAACGGTAGTAGCAGTGTTTGCATTTTCTATTCAGATCTATTGTGATTTTGCAGCTTATTCAACCATTGCAATTGGTGCTGCAAGAGTAATGGGATTTGAACTTATGGAAAACTTTAATACACCTTATTTTGCAGTAAGCATTAAGGATTTCTGGAGAAGATGGCATATTTCGCTTAGTAGTTGGTTTAGAGATTATCTTTATATTCCATTAGGCGGAAATCGAAAAGGAGTTGTAAGAAAATACATAAATATTATGATTACGTTCCTTGTAAGTGGATTGTGGCATGGTGCTTCATGGAATTTCGTAATATGGGGTGGTTTGCATGGTTTATATCAGATTATTGGAGAATTAATTGCTCCAACAAAAGATAAGATAAATGAAATTTGTAAGGTTCGTAAAGATGTATTTAGTTATCGTTTCGGTCAGATAGTTGTAACATTTCTTTTAACCTCGTTTACATGGGTATTTTTCAGAGCTAAAGATATAGAGCAGGTGTTTTATTTCTTTGATAGAATGACAAGATGGAATCCTTGGGTATTATTTAATGAAGGCTTATATGCACATGGATTGGACAGAGTTGAAGTAAATGTGTTAATGGTGGGTCTTGTTATACTATTCTTGATTGAATTATTAAGATATTTTAAGAAAAAGAATTTTGCAGATTTTTTAGTAGAGCAAAATCTTTGGTTTGTATGGCTAGTTTTGATTTTTATGATTATGTCATGCATAATATTTGGTGTGTATGGAATTACATTTGATTCCAGTCAATTTATTTATTTTCAGTTTTAGGAGTAAGCGATGGACAAGTTGAAAGACATGATAAAAGAGAAGTCATCTGCTTTTGTTAAAATTTTACGAGCTCTTGTTTTTGTTGCCGTAATTTTTATGTTAGTAGTTCGTTCTTATGAAGTGTTGTCCTGGAAAGATACATTCGGAGATTATATGTCATCAACAAATCAGTTGTATTCTACCGATGAGAATTTGATGGATGTTGTATTTGTGGGAAGTAGTCATTGTTATTGTGGAATTAATCCTGCGGTGTTATGGGAAGATAATGGGATTTCCGCATTTAATATGGCGACATCTGGACAAGATAAGGATTCAAGTTATCATTATCTTATGGAAACTTTAAAAACTCAATCACCTAAAGTTGTGTTTGTAGAATTGTGGGGACTCACTTTTGATGAGCATTTAATAGAAGGAAATGTTCATCGAAATATGATGGGAATGACCAATTCTCAAAATTCCTTTGCTTTAATAGATAAATATGTTGAAGATGAAGAAATGCAGAACGCATACAAGATGAAATGGCCAATTATACATACTAGATATAAAGAGTTGGATCGTTTTGATTTTATTCAATATGATTTTAGTGTATATGGTAGAGGGGCAGATATTAATTATATGGCTGCATATGCATATTATCCAACTGAGGCTGTAGCATATGTAGAAGCAGATGAGTTATCGCAGACAAATAAGAAATGGGTTGATGATTTGCATCAGCTATCTATAGAGGAAGAGTTTGAGCTTGTGTTCTTCTTAGCACCATCTATTTTGTCGGTAGAAGAACAGGGACAAGTAAATGCAGTTAGAGATTATGCTGCAGAGAGAGAAATTCCGTTTTTTGATTATAATCAGTATATTGCTGATATAGGATTGGAACATTATGGTGATTTTATTGATAATTATCACTTAAATGCTTATGGGGCTGAAAAGTTAACTCGTTATATCGGCAACTATTTAACTGCGAATTATCAGTTAGAAGATCATAGAGGCGATGAAGCATATGCGTTGTGGGATAAGGATTTGGAACGTTTTAAACAGTTAAAAGAGATTAATCGTTTGAAATCTGCTACCAATATAAGAAATTATATCTCAATATTAAATGAGATGGATAATATAACATGGTTTGTTACTTTTGAAGGGAATTACAAGGATTCTGATTTAGGCCTTGAAAAGGTAGCAAAACAGTTAGGTCTAAGTGATGAACAATATGAAGCTGGCGGCACATATGCCTTTATAGAAGGTAAATTATTCAAAGTTATGGATAATATGTCTACACAGGTGTATATTTATGAATTAAATGAATATGATTCATTTAAAGTTGAAAACATGGCTTTAACACAGGGGATTAAGAGTAATAAATCAGATATTATGTTTAACGTAGAACCGATGGGAACGGTAGACGATGGATTACAATTTGTTGTGTATGATCATATTACTGGTCAAGTAGTTTCTACACCGGGGTATTATTAAAAAGGAGTTTAATGGGATACAATTTTAACGAAGCACAATCTTTAGCAATTAAACATGTAGATGGTCCAATGCTTGTTATTGCAGGACCGGGAAGTGGTAAGACTGCGGTATTAGTAGAACGAACCAAAAATTTAGTGCTAGAGCATGGTGTGAATCCCTCAAACATACTTGTAATTACTTTTACAAAGGCTACTGCCAATGAAATGAAGCAGCGCTTTGAAAAAGAAATGGAATTAGAAAATAAGCACACGCGCTCTGCACATGCAGGGCGTGTTTCTTTTGGTACGTTTCATGCGATATTCTTTATGGTGTTAAAACTGGCGTATCATTATGACGGCAGTAATATTGTATCTGAGGAAGTAAAATACCAAGCAATACGTGAACTTGCACACAAACATAATCTGGAATTTCGTGATGAGAATGAACTAATTAGTGGAATTTTAGGTGAAATCAGTCAGATTAAGAATTCCCAAATTCCATTAGAACATTTCTATTCATCACAGTGTGGTGAGACGATATTTAGGGATATTTATAGGGAATACAATGATTATCTTAGAAATCATCGTCTGATTGATTTTGATGATATGCTTACTATGACATATGAGCTATTCAAAGAGCGTCCAGATATCTTAAGTGCGTGGCAGAAAAAATATCAGTACATTCTTGTGGATGAGTTTCAGGATATTAATCAAATTCAGTATGATATTGTAAAAATGCTTGCTGCTCCTGAAAACAATCTTTTTATGGTGGGTGATGATGACCAGTCTATCTACCGTTTTCGTGGTTCTAAGCCAGAAATCATGTTGCATATTCCAAAGGATTATTCGAATTTAAAACAGATTCAGCTGGATGTAAATTACAGGTGTCATCCCGATATAATAGAAGCGTCTTTAAAGCTGATTAGTCATAATAAAGAACGTTTTCCAAAACGTATATTATCAGTACAGCATGTAGAAGGACGAGAGATAATGGCAACTGGCAGCTTACAGATAAAACCAGTAGTTTGTCATTATACTCTTTTAAATCAAAAAGAAGAGGTCATGTTTATCTTAAAACAGGTAGAAGAACAGGTGAAGGCAGGAATACAGCTTTCGGATATTGCTATTTTGTTCCGTACGAATATACAGCCTCGTTTTCTTATGGAACAACTTATGGCATATAATATTGATTTTAAAACAAGAGACCAAATTCCTAATCTGTATGAGCATTGGATAGCAAAGGATATTCGTGCTTACATGGATATTGCAAGAGGAAGTCGTAAACGTAGTGATTTTCTTATGATTTTAAATAAGCCTAAACGTTATATTGGCCGTGATTCACTTTGTGAAAGTCAGGTGGCTTTTGATGAGTGGGAAAAGATGTACGATGAACAGCCTTGGATAGCAGAACGTATTGAAAAATTGCATTATGATATTAAAATGTTGGAAAAAATGAGTCCATATGCAGCAATCAATTATATTCGTCATGGTATTGGTTATGATGATTACATAACAGAATATGCAGAATATCGTAATATCAGCAAAGAGGATTTGTTTGATGTGCTTGAAGAATTACAAGTGAGTGCAAAGGGCTATAAAAATTATGATGCATGGGAATTGCATATGAAAGAGTATGCAGAAGAATTAAAAGAACTAGCAAAGCAGAAAAATGCTAAGCCAAATGCTATTACACTATCTACACTTCATAGTGCTAAAGGTTTAGAGTTTCGTTCTGTATTTATCATAGATGCAAACGAAGGAATTACACCGTACAAGAAATCAGTATTAGATAAAGATATTGAGGAAGAACGTCGTCTCTTTTATGTTGGTATGACACGAGCTATTGAGCGCCTTACAATTTGTAGTGTCAAAGAACTACGTGGTAAAGAAGTAGAACCATCACGTTTTATAAACGAAATAATATAACCCATACGACAGAGGTCGCTTGCGAGATTAAAATTTAATTATTAGACAATGTAAGAAATAAGCCCTTATATATAAGGGCTTATTTCGTTGTATTTTGTATAATTAAATTTTAATCCTCTATCGAATCATAGAATGCTTCATCCAGCAGTTCATCATAGCGATCTGCTGCAGCTTCGTATTCATCTTCATCAGCGATGTATTCAACAGAAGGAAGTCCCTGTGCATCTTCAAAATATCGATAGAGATATACAGCGCCTTCTGCATTATCGTTGCCCTTTTCATCCAATGGCATAAGTGCAATATAGTCTTTAGCATCAACATCAAAGATTGTAAGGATACGGCATACGATTTCTCCATCTTCTGTGTCTAATGTGACACGGATATCATCGATTTCATCTTCTGTTACTGGTGTGATAAGTTCTTTTTCTGACATAATTTTCCTCTTTTCTTTTAGATCATAGCCTGAATACAGATAATTATAAAACTATATAAATAATTATATTAGTTTTATAGGGAATGTCAATTAAACTCAAGTGAAAAGATTGTATACAAATATCAAAAAAAAGGGTATAATACTTGTGTACTTAAAAGACATAAAATACTAAGAGACATAAGAGACGGAGGCAGCATGAGTTTAGTAGTTAAAGAAGGAAATTACCTTACATTAGGTGCAAAAGCAGTAAAAAATCAAGTGACTTTTACTTTTGAAGGAGAAAAAGAAGATGTATGTCGCATCGTTCTTGTTCATAAGGCCACACAGGAGAAGCAGTTCGTAACCGTTCCGGAAGAGTTCTGTATGGGTTCTTTACGTTCAATTTCTGTATCAGGATTTAATCCACAAGAATACAATTATAAATATGAAATCAATGGAGAAGAAATACTTGATCCATATGCATCTGTTATTGTAGGCAGAGAGAAATGGAATGATGAAAGCAGAAAAGCAGAAAAGTATAAGCTTTCGGGTGGTTTTATTAGTAGTAGCTTTGCATGGGGGCAAGATAAAAATCCTGAGATTGCAAAATCAGATATGATTATGTACAAGCTTCATGTCAGAGGCTTTACCATGGGCAATAAGACTGCAGGAAAGGCAAAAGGTACATTTCTTGGGGTAAAAAATAAAATTCCATATCTTAAGGAGTTGGGAATTACCACAGTAGAGCTTATGCCTATCTATGAGTTTGAAGAGATGCCAATTCCAAAAGAAGTACAGGTGCCAGAATATGTGAAATGTCAGCCTGAAACAGCAGATAAAATTCAGTCTGCGATGATGGATAATTCTCCAAAGAATATTAATTTCTGGGGATATGGAGAAGGACAGTATTTTGCAGTGAAATCATCTTATGCTTCAGAGCCAGAAAAAGCGTCCACAGAGTTTAAAAAACTGGTAAAAACTTTGCATGAAAATCACATGGAGTGTGTAATGGAAATGTTCTTCCCAGAAACAACGAGCCATACACTTATCATGGAAGTACTTCATTATTGGACAAAAGAATATCATGTAGATGGTTTCCATATTATTGGAGGAAATCTGCCAATTACAAGCATTGTGCAGGATCCACTGCTTAGCAGAACAAAGATTTTTGCAGATAATTTCAATGGACAGTTTGATATTCGCCGTAAATACAAGAATTTATATATTTATAGAGAAGAATATCAGTATGCTGCAAGACAGCTTTTGAATCATTACGATGGTGATATTCGCGAGTTTGTAAATCAGCAGAAAAAGCAGGGTGAAAATTATGGCTTTGTAAATTTTATTGCGTATAACAATGGTATGACACTTGCTGACTTGTTTATGTATTCGGACAAGCATAATGAAGCAAATGGTGAGAAAAATTGTGATGGTACAGATTTTAACATTAGCAATAATTATGGAGTAGAAGGACCAACCCGAAAACGTTTTATCAATGAAACCCGAATGAAGAAAGTGCGTATGGCATTTACAATGCTTATGTTTGCACAGGGAGTTCCACTTATTTATGCGGGAGATGAATTTGGTAATACACAGGGTGGCAATAATAATGCCTACTGTCAGGACAATGAAACTGGGTGGGTAAATTGGAGTCTGTTTGCGAAATATAAAGAAGTTCGTGAGTATATTAAGCAGTTGGTTCAATTCCGTAGAGAATACAGCTTGATTACAAAAGAAGTTCCATTCAAGTTCAATGATTATCGTTCTAAGGGAGCTCCTGATTTGTCTTATCATGGAGAAAATGCATGGATTGCACAGCTTGATCCAGGCAGAAAGAGCCTTGGTATGCTGTATTGTGGAGCATATGCAAAGGAGGGCGCAAATAATAATGATATCTATGTAGGCTATAATTTCTATTCAGAAGAAGTTCAGCTTGCTTTACCAAATGTGCCTAATAAAGAATGGTATTATAATGATGAGAAATTAGAAAATCAGCAGCACACAATGATTCCAGCTCAGAGTATCCGAGTGCTTTTTGGACGCGAGATGGAAAAGAAAGACAAAAAGAAAAGAAATGTAAGAAAGAAATAATAAGTGATAATGAAAGTATGGAAGCATTTTCGCACCATTACTGCACATAAAATTTTAGTAATGAAGGGCTGTTTTCGACTGGGCTTATATAGACAAGGATTGTTACATGATATGTCGAAATATGGTCCTACGGAGTTTGTTGCAGGGTGTAAGTATTACAAAGGCTATATGAGTCCTAATAATGCAGAACGTTTTGACAGAGGGTATTCTTCTGCGTGGCTGCATCATAAAGGGAAAAATAAGCATCATCTGGAATATTGGATTGATTATGGAGCAGGTGATGAAGGTGGTGAAGGTACTGCCATGGTTGGTATGAAAATGCCAATCAAGTATGTTGTTGAGATGTTTGTGGACAGGGTAAGTGCCTCAAAAAACTACCAAAAAGAAAAATATACGGATGAGAGTGCGCTAATCTATTATAACAATAGTAAAGAGCACTATATTCTTAATCCCCATACAAGAGCAATGCTTGAATATTTACTTACCATGTTATGGAAGTGTGGCGAAGAAAAAACCTTCGCCTACATAAAACATGAAGTTTTAAGAGGGAAGGTTCCTTACGAACAATCAGAATTAGAAATCCTTAAAAATGCACTTTAAATCTTCTGGAAGAGGAGATGCGAAGTGCATTTCTTTTTTTGTAATTGGATGTTTAAATGTTAGACTGGCAGAGTGTAATGCCTGTCTATTGCAAAAACGGTAATCTGGATGATACAAAAAGTCTCCGATAATAGGGTGACCAATATGTTTCATATGCACACGAATCTGATGGGTGCGACCAGTTTCTAAGTGTAATTCCACAAGAGAAAGCTCTTTTTCCTGATCAAAGGCAATGCGTTTATAATGTGTAATCGCCGGTTCACCAATTTCGAAGTTTATACAGCGCTCAATCGTAGAATCATTTGTACGCGCAATTGGTGCATTAATTGTTCCATTATCGTCTACATATCCGTGGCAAATAGCACGATAGGTACGTTTGATTTCATGAGAAGATACCTGTCTGCTTAAAATACCTCCACTAAGCAGATGCTTTGCGACAATAGTAAGCCCACTTGTATCGCGATCGAGGCGGTTAATACATCGGAAAGTGAAATTTTGGTTTTTTTCTTTAAAATAAAACATTAGTCCATTTGCAAGGGTGCCTTCATGATGATTCATAGAAGGGTGGATTGGCATATTTGCCCCTTTGTCAATGACAAGTAAGTCTTCATCTTCATAAATAATAGATAACGGTACGTAGATAGGCTCAATCGAACAGTTTTTTTCATCTTCTATGAGAGTAAGTTCTAATCTATCATTTGTTGAGAGTTTTTCATTTACATAAGCCCATATTCCATTTCGACAGATTCCTTCCTGGGTCTTCTTTAATTGGACAATAGCCTGATGTGGGAATTCTTGGGCCTTTAAGAACTGTTCTATGGTTTTATTATGAAATTCGTCAGTAATGAAATAAATAAGTCGTCGTTCCATAGTATCTATTGTAACATTTTTTCTGCGATAGGAAAAGCACGGAAAAGATGACCTTTACATAGAATGTAAAAAGTAAGCAAAAAAGGTGCAGTGTGAAAGCATTTTTATCCCCGTTGTCTCAGGAGGAGGAAAAACGCTGTTTAGAACGATATAAACAGGGGGACCTGAAGGCAAAAGAAGAACTAATTTTACACAACATGCGCCTGGTTGCTCATGTGGCGAAAAAATATCAAAGTGGCGAGGATGAACTAGAAGATTTGATTTCAATAGGTACAATTGGACTATTAAAAGCAGTATCCACCTTTGATTTTAATTACGGCAATCGATTTGCCACTTATGCTATCCGGTGCATTGAAAATGAACTGCTGATGCATTTTAGACGTACAAAAAAAATGAAGATGGAAGTGTCTCTCTTTGAACCGATAGGAACAGATAAAGAGGGAAAACAGATTCATTTGATGGAAGTGTTATTAGTAGATGGAATGGATGTATCCAAACAGATGGAGCAAAATAGAGATATTGATTTGATAAGAAACTGTATCGATGAAGTGTTAACCAAACGTGAGGCAATGATTATTAAAAAGCGATATGGACTTTTTGGAGAAAAGGAACTGACACAACGTGAGATTGCTGCTAGTATGGGTATTTCCAGGTCATACGTGTCACGAATTGAAAAAAGGGCGTTGGAGAAGTTGAAAGATATATTATAGCGTTGAAAAAAGATGAGGTGTATGTTAGTATAATTTCATCTTTTTTCTTTTATTCTATTGTGAGGCAGAGTAAGTGTCTCACTCGTTTGCATGAATCTATGCGAATTCCCATACAATTGGAATAGGAGTAGACATGTACAGTACAATTAAAACAGCTATTATTCAAGGTATTCATACCAAACCTTTACAGGTGGAAGTGGATATCAGTAATGGCATGCCCACATTTGAAATGGTGGGTCATTTAAGTCCGGAAGTAAGGGAAGGAAAGGAACGTATTCGTACGGCACTTCATAACATTGGAGTAATATTGCCTGCCAAGAGAATTACGATTAATCTATCTCCGGCAAATCTTCGTAAAAGTGGAACAGGATTTGATTTGCCTATTGCAATTGCTATTCTGCAATCGCTTGGTGTTGTTGGAGAAGAGCAGTGCGAGGGTAAACTTTTTATTGGAGAATTGGGTTTAAAAGGACAGATTTTGCCTATAAATGGGGTGTTACCAATTGTTTCTGATGGTATGGAAAATGGGGTAACAGAATTTATAATTCCAAAAGACAATGAAAAAGAGGCAAGACTGGTAAAAGGTGTACGAATATATGCATTTGAAAATTTGCAAGATGTATTAGCGTTTTTAAATGGAAAACCATATGTATCAGATAATAATATAGAAGAAACAGTATCTGAGCAATTAAAAGATTTTTCAGAAGTGTGTGGACAGACTTTCTTGAAACGTGCCTGTGAGGTAGCAGCATCGGGGATGCATAATATGCTTGTTATTGGACCACCTGGAGCTGGAAAGACCATGATATCAGAGCGAATTGCTACAATTCTGCCACCATTAACGGAAAAAGAACAGTTGGAACTCTCTAAAATATATAGTGTTTGCGGCTTGTTAGATAACAAACGCGGATTGATAAAGAACAGACCATTTCGTTCACCGCATCACACAATTACGCAGGCTGGACTTACTGGTGGAGGAGCAATTCCAAAGCCTGGAGAAATTTCTTTAGCGCACAATGGGGTGTTGTTTTTGGATGAATTACCAGAATTTCAAAAAACAACGGTAGAGATATTAAGACAACCTTTAGAAGAACATCAAATACATCTTGTACGAGCAATGAATAGTATTACTTATCCTGCAAATTTTCTGCTTTTGGCAGCGATGAATCCATGCAACTGCGGTTATTATCCAGATATGCATAAATGTAGGTGTTCAGAAGGGAGTCTACGCAGGTATTTTGATAAGGTATCACAGCCTCTTTTAGACCGGATTGATTTATGTGTAGAAGCACCGACACTTTCTTTTCATGAACTTACAAAAAAGAATCAGAAAAATGGGGAAAGTTCAGAGAAAATTCAAAAAAGAGTAAGGGCTTGTCATGAAATACAATGTGAGCGATACAAAGAGGAGAAGTTTTCACATAACAGTGATATTCCAGCAGCTCTATTAGAAGAATATTGTTATCTAGGGAAAAAAGAATCTGCTTATATGGAACAAATGTATGAAAAAATGGAGCTTACGGCACGTGTGTATCATAAAATACTGCGTGTGGCCCGTACGATAGCTGATTTAGAGCAGGAGAAGCAGATAAAGACTAAGCATCTCACAGAAGCAATTTGTTATCGAAATGTAGATAAAAAATTCTGGGGAGGTGTGGAGTAACATGAAATATGCTTATTGGCTGGATAATATTCCAGAACTTAGCAAGGCAAAAATTCGATTGCTATATGAAGAAGTTTCATCTGCAGAAGAGATATATTATATGCTGCCTGGACAGTTAAAAAGGATTGAGGGAATTACAGAAGAAGATGTAAGGGTAATTCTGAAAGCAAAAAGGGGATGGGATTTAGATCAAAGATGGTTTTCTCTTATGGAAAAAGGGATTGGTTTTGTTGCGTCGGAACATTCGGATTATCCTGAAAAATTAAAGTATATATTAAATCCACCCTATGCATTATATTATGTAGGAAAGCTTCCAAAGGCAAATCAAAAATCGGTTGCGATTGTCGGAGCGAGAGGAAGAAGTGCTTATGGAAGTGAAATGACAAATTACCTGGCAAAAGTTTTGGCGGAGCATGGCGTACAAGTAATAAGTGGTCTTGCAAAAGGAATTGATGGAGATGCACACAAAGGGGCATTAGCAGGTGGTGGAGAAACATTTGCAGTACTAGGATGCGGTGTTGATGTTTGTTATCCAACAGGTCATAAGTATCTCTATGAAAAGATAATACAAAATGGTGGAATTATATCAGAGTATCCTCCGCAAACACAGCCAGCACCATGGCAGTTCCCAGCGCGTAATCGTATCATTTCTGGATTATCAGATTGTGTGGTGGTTATGGAGGCAAAAGAAAAGAGTGGATCGCTTATTACAGCAGATTTTGCGATGGAGCAAGGGAAGGATGTGTATGCGCTTCCAGGAAGAGTTACAGATGTTCTTAGTCAAGGGTGTAATAAACTGATTAAACAAGGGGCCGGAATTGTGGAAAGTGTTGAAGATTTCCTTGCAGATTTGGATATTTTGACAGAAATGTCAGGGAAACAAATAGACTTTCGAAAAAATCTACTTGAAAAAGATGAACTCTTGGTGTATAGTTTAACCGATTTTCGTCCTATCAGTGTTGCAGATTTGATGGAAAAGACAAAAATGCCTATTTTTCGATTGCTTGAGATTATTGAGCGATTGAAAAGTATGGGGCTAATAAAAGAAACATTTACCAATTATTTCGTTCGTACGATTTTGGATTAAAGTATAGTAGTGATAGAGGGGTACAAAATGGCAAAATATCTTGTAATTGTAGAATCTCCTGCAAAAGTAAAAACAATTAAAAAATTTCTTGGTAAAAACTATGAAGTTTTAGCTTCTAATGGTCATGTAAGGGATTTACCAAAAAGTACATTAGGAATTGATATAGATGGTGATTTTGAACCAAAGTATATTACGATTCGTGGAAAAGGTGACGTGCTTGCAAAACTTCGTAAAGAAGTGAAGAAAGCAGAGCGTATTTATCTTGCAACTGACCCTGACCGTGAAGGAGAAGCAATTTCATGGCATTTATGTCATGCCCTTAAATTAGAAGGTAAAGATGTTAAACGAATTAGCTTTAACGAAATTACGAAGAGTGCAGTAAAAGCATCTTTAAAAAATCCTAGAGAAATCGATATGGATTTGGTAGATGCACAGCAGGCCAGACGAGCACTTGACCGTATGGTAGGTTATAAAATTAGTCCGCTTCTTTGGGCAAAAGTAAAAAGAGGTCTTTCAGCAGGCCGCGTACAGTCTGTTGCACTTCGTATTGTCTGCGATAGAGAAGAAGAGATTAATGCATTTATTCCGGAAGAGTACTGGAGTTTAGAGGCATCTATTTTGCCAGAAGGTGAAAAGAAACCTATCGTAGCAAAATTAGTAGAAAAGAATGGTGAAAAAATTTCTGTTTCTTCGCAGGCAGAAATGGATGCCATTTTAAAAGATTTAGAAGGCTGTGAGTTCAAAGTACAGTCTGTAAAGAAAGGGGAGCGTCGTCAGAAAGCTCCAATTCCATTTACTACAAGTACGTTACAGCAGGAAGCTTCTAAGGCACTCAATTTCCCAATTCAGAAAACAATGCGTATTGCACAGCAGTTATACGAAGGTGTGGATATAAAAGGTGAAGGTACTGTGGGTCTTATCACATATTTACGTACAGACTCTACACGTATCTCAGAAGAAGCAGATGCAGCTGCACATGCTTTCATTGCAGAGCATTATGGTAAAGAGTTTGAAACTGAATCTGTTGCATCAGCAAAATCAAGCGGCAAGATTCAGGATGCACATGAAGCGATTCGTCCATCAGACATCAATCGTATACCATCCGAAATCAAAGACTCGTTAAGCAGAGATCAGTTCCGTTTGTATCAGCTTATCTGGAAACGTTTTGCTGCAAGCCGTATGGCAAATGCCCTTTATGAAACAACTACTGTAAAAATTTCTGCTAGAGAATATACTTTTAGTGTAGCAACATCAAGACTTGTATTTGAAGGTTTTAAGTTGGTTTATGTAGAAGCCGATGAAGAAAAGACTGGTAAACAGGCAGTTTTAAAAGCAATGGATGAAAGTACAAAGTTAAGTTTTGTTGAATTTGATCCAAAACAGCATTTTACACAGCCACCAGCACATTATACAGAAGCATCATTGGTTAAAGCATTAGAAGAACTTGGTGTTGGACGTCCAAGTACTTATTCACCAACTATCACAACAATTATTGCCAGAAGATATTTGACAAAAGAACAGAAAAATCTTTATGTAACAGAAATTGGTGAAGTAGTTAATAACATCATGAAGGAGTCTTTTCCAACGATTGTCGATGAGAATTTTACTGCAAATATGGAATCATTACTCGATGGTGTAGCAGAGGGAAATGTAAACTGGAAGATGGTAGTATCTAATTTCTATCCAGATTTAGAATCTGCAGTTGAAAAAGCAGAAAAAGAATTGGAAAAAATAAAGATTGAAGATGAAGTAACAGAAGAACTCTGTGATGAATGTGGCAGAAATATGGTAGTGAAATATGGTCCACATGGCAAATTCCTTGCTTGTCCAGGTTTCCCAGAATGTAAAAATACGAAGCCATATTATGAAAAGATTGGACAGTGTTGTCCAAACTGTGGAAAAGATATCGTAATTAAACGTACAAGAAAAGGTCGTAAATACTATGGTTGTATTGATAACCCAACTTGTGAATATATGAGCTGGAATAAACCAAGTCAGGAAGAAAAATAAAACAATTTCGTTTAATTAGTTGAATTGTCAGAAAAATTATGCTAAACTCTGTGTATCACGTAGAATAAAATGACAGGGAAGTTGTTTAGGAAACGTAAGAAGGAGGGAAAACAATGAGTGTCCAGTTATTGGATAAAACCAGAAAAATCAATAAACTGTTACACAACAACAGTTCCTCTAAAGTTGTGTTCAATGATATTTGTGAAGTCCTTACAGGCATCCTAGAATCAGATATCCTTGTTATTAGTAAAAAAGGTAAAGTATTGGGTTCTAGTGTATGTACAGGTGTTGATGTTATCAAAGAACTTATCGTTGATGAAGTGGGCGGATTTATTGATCCAGATTTAAATGAACGTCTTTTAGGTATCTTATCTACAAAAGAAAATGTTAACTTAGAAACGCTTGGATTTGGAGAAGAAACACGTAAGTATCGTGCAATCATTACACCAATTGATATTGCTGGCGAGCGTTTAGGTACTTTGTTTGTATATCGTAGTGACAGAGAATATGATATCGATGATATTATTCTTACCGAATATGGCACTACAGTAGTGAGTCTTGAGATGCTTCGTTCTGTAAATGAAGAGAATGCAGAGGAAGCACGTAAAGTTGCAATTGTTAAATCTGCAATCAGCACTTTGTCTTTCTCAGAATTAGAAGCTATTACTCATATCTTTGAAGAGTTAGAAGGTAGTGAGGGCATCTTGGTCGCAAGCCGTATTGCAGACAGAGTAGGGATTACACGTTCTGTAATTGTCAATGCATTACGCAAATTTGAGAGTGCAGGAGTAATTGAATCACGTTCTTCAGGTATGAAGGGAACCTACATAAAGGTTGTCAATGATGTGATTTTCGATGAGCTTGAAAGATTAAGAAAATACAAAAAATAGTAAAATTGTACAAAAATTAAATTTGTATCATGGATGAATACAGTAAAAGGACTTAGCAAGCTAAGTCCTTTTTTTGTCGAAAAGTCTTGAGTTTATGCGAGGTTGAAGATTTTTTTGAAAATTCCATAAATTGACATAAAACTAGATATTGTTGACAACCTCGACAAAAATACACAATATTGTGTAAATTTTACATTTTTCACTTGAGTTTTTCTCATCATCAATTATAATATTTATGATGGACTAGGATGAGATAAGTATATGGAGGGATAATTTATGATTTCAACAGATGCTTTTAGTTATATAAACGTATTAGATAAGGCTGCAGATGCCAGCTGGAAAAGAGAATCTTTAATTGCAAACAATATTGCAAATCAAGATACTCCAGGCTATAAGAGACAGGATATTGATTTTCAGACTGCATTACAAAATGAGTTAGGCAGATATAAATACACAAGCCTTGATGAAAAAATTAAAAATGCGGATTTGTCAGAATTAAATCCTACGGTATATACAGATCATCGTGGATATTCTTATCGCTTGGATAAAAACAATGTTGATCCTGACACAGAACAAGTAGAACTTGCTTCTGAACAGATTAAATATCAGGCACTTACTACAAGTATCACCTCTGAATTTCAGAGATTACAGTCTGTTATTAAGTAATTGAATGGAAAGGAGATTAGACTATGGGATTATTTCAGTCATTTAATATTAGTGCAACAGGTATGACAGCACAGCGTTTCCGTACCGACATCATTGCAGAAAATATCGCAAACGTAAACACCACCTCAACAGAAAGCGGTGGTCCATATCGTCGTAAAATTGTAACTTTCCAGGAGAAGGATGTTACACCTTTTAGCCAGTACTATTCTACTTCTAGAAACAGAGCTGTAGGTAATGGTGTTAAAATCAGCAAGGTTTCTGAAGATTATGAAACAGATTTTATTATGGAATATGATCCATCTAATCCAGATGCGGATGAAAATGGATATGTTGCTTATCCAAATGTCAATACGGTTACCGAAATGACTAACCTTATTGACGCAACACGTGCATATGAAGCCAATGCGACTGCATTTGATGCAAGCAAAAATATGGCTTTAACAGGATTAAATATTGGTAAGTAAGTTTTTGCATAATAGGAGTTAAGTAAATGGATGTTTCAAGTTTAAACAGTATTACCGGTTTGACCGGTTTATCAAGTACGTCTAGTATGTCAAACTTATCTAAATTGTCAGAAAAGGAAGTTGCAAGCATATATTCTGCGTATAACGATACTCTTTCCTCACTGACAGGTATATCGGACGAAGATGGCAAAGACTTTAGTACTATTTTAGATTCTATGATGAATGCAGTTGATGAAACTAACACATTACAGAATCAGGCTGAGGCAGCAGAAATTCAGTTTGCCTTAGGACAGTCAGATAATACACACGATTTATTGGTTGCACAGACCAAAGCAAATGTTTCTTTACAGTACACCGTTGCAGTAAGGGATCGATTAATTGAAGCATATCAGCAGATTATGCAGATGCAGATTTAGTAAGGGGATAAAAAACAATGCCAGAACAGGTGCAGAAGATACTCGATAGAATAATCGAGTGGTGGAAAAAATTTAATAATAAACAGCGAATTCTAATCTTGAGTGCCGTTGCAGTTGTTATTATTGCATTAGGTATTTTGGCGGTTGTATTAGCGACACCAAGCGTTACTATGTTGTATCGCTGTGAAAACTATACAGAAGCTTCTCAAATTAAAGAATTGTTGGATACAGATGAAACCATTAATTATTCGACGAGTGATGATGGGCTTATTTTCTATGTAGAAGAAGAGGATGAAGCGACAGCTAGTATGCTTTTAGGTTCCAACGAAATTTCTACTGTAAACTACAGCATTGATAGTGTAGTAGATGGAAGTTTCACATCAACAGAAGCAGATAAGCAGAAAAAATATCAGGAATTCTTAGAGAAAAAGTTTGCAAGTCATATTTCAAATCTTAGTATCATTGAAAGCTGTACCGTTGATTTAGATATGCCAAAAGACGATGGAACGATTCTTTCAAGAGAACAGAGCGCGACAGCGGCGGTTAATCTTGTGTTAAAATCAGATATGAGTTCTGAACAGGCATATGCACTTGCTAAATATGTTGCAACACAGCTTGGAAATGACTCAACAGAAGGAGTTACAATTATTGATAGTGATTGTAACGTATTATATTCTGGTTCTGATGCAGAAAGTTCAATTGGAATTGCATCTACTCAGCTTTCTTACAAACAGAAGTTGGAAAGTTATGCAGCAGATAAAATCTCAGATATTTTAGTTGGTTCAAAGATTTTTGCTAATGTTGAAGCTGCAATTAATTTAGATGTAACTTTTGACAATAAAGAAGTTGTAAAAACAGAACTTGGTATTCCACAGGGAATGGATGGTGGAGCAATCACACAGCAGTCCTTGTATGATATGGTAACCACTCAGGGGTATGAAGGCGGTGTGCCTGGTACAGATACAAATGACGATACTACATATGTAATTGAAGATGATGGATATGGTAAAACAGAAATCTCAGAATCAGATACAGTTTATGAATACGATAGAACAGTAACCACTATTTTAGGCAATGGCGGAAATGTTCAGTATGATAGCAGTTCGGTTACCGTTTCCGCAAATAAATATATTGTTTATGATGAAACAGAACTTCGTACTTCTGGTGCATTGGAAGAGATGACATGGGATGAATTTAAAGCTGCCAATAGTGAAGCCAGAGTTGTTGAAGTGGATGATATGTATATCAGCATGATTGCAAATGCGACCGGTGTTCCAGAAAGTAAAGTTACTTTTGTATGTTATGAAGAACCACGTTTTATCGATGAAGAAGATGGTGGTTTCAGTGTAATGGATTATGCGCAGATTGCTATTGCAGTTCTTATCTTTGCGCTCTTAGGATATGTGGTATTCCGCAGCACAAGAGGACCAAAGGTAGAAGAGTTACAACCAGAAGTTTCAGTAGAATCATTGTTAGAATCTACCGTTCAGGCTCAGCAGGAACAGTTGGAAGATATCGGTTATGCTGAAAAATCTGAAGTACGACTTATGATAGAAAAATTCGTGGATGAAAATCCGGATGCTGTTGCGAACTTGTTACGTAACTGGCTCAATGAGGAGTGGGAGTAAAGTATGAGTGAAGGGTATAATGGAGTTCAGAAAGCTGCGATCTTATTAATTGCACTTGGACCAGAAAAAGCTGCTAATATTTTTAAGCACTTAAAAGAAGATGAAATTGAAGAGTTAACACTTGAGATTGCCAATACTCGTAGTATTACTCCTCAGACCAAAGAAGATGTTATGATGGAATTCTATCAGATTTGTCTGGCTCAGCAGTACATTGCAGAGGGTGGTATTGGATACGCAAAAGACTTATTGGAAAAAGCACTCGGTGTGGAAAAGGCACAGGGTGTTATTACAAAGCTTACTGCATCATTACAGGTTCGTCCTTTCGAATTTGTTCGAAAGACAGATCCAAGTCAGTTGTTGAACTTTATTCAGGACGAACATCCACAGACAATTGCTATGATTTTATCTTATCTTACACCTGGCCAGTCGGCACTTGTGCTTGGTTCGCTTCCACCTGAAAAACAGGCGGATGTTGCTAGACGTATTGCGATGATGGATCGTACATCACCAGATGTTATCAAAGAAGTAGAACGTGTATTAGAACGTAAACTTGCTTCACTTGTTAACCAGGATTACACAATTGTTGGTGGTATCGATTCTATCGTAAGCATTTTGAACAGTGTAGACCGTGGTACAGAAAAACATATTATGGAATCTCTCGAAATCGAAGAACCAGAATTGGCAGACGAAATCCGCAAGAAGATGTTCGTATTCGAAGATATCCTTCTTCTCGACGACCGTGCTATTCAGCGTGTTCTTCGTGAAGTTGATAATGCGGATCTTGAACTTGCGCTCAAGAGTACAACCGAAGAGGTTCAGAACGTTGTATTCAAGAACCTTTCAAAACGTCTTGCTGCTATGATCAAGGAAGATATGGACTTCATGGGACCTGTTCGTATGAAGGATGTAGAAGAAGCACAGCAGAAGATTGTTGGTATTATTCGTCGATTAGAAGATTCAGCAGAAATCGTTATTTCACGTGGTGGAGGTGATGATATCGTTGTCTAATTTTATCAAACAGCGTTATGTCATTAACCTGGAGAACGAAAAAGTTGTTATCAATTCAGATGATAAATATATGGAGTATAGTGGTGGACAACAGATGGCGAGCCTAACTTTTCCAACTGTAGAGGTAGCACCAGACAGCGAAGAAATCTTAGATGGTTTTATTGCTGGTTTAAATGCAGAAGAGTTATATGAAGAACCACAGCCTACTCCGGAAGAAATATTAGAAGAGGCTCGTCAAGAAGCAGAACGCATTTTGGCAGAGGCTGCTGCAAAGGCTGCACAGATGGAAAATGAAGCCAGCCATCATGCAGAGCTTTTGTATGAACAGAAGAGACAAGAAGGTTATAACCTTGGTATGTCTCAATTAGAGCAGGAACTTGCAGCTGAAAAGGACAAACTTCAGTCAGAGTATGAGGTATTGAGTAATAGCCTTCAGCAAGAATATGAAGATAAATTAGATACATTGGAACATGATTTGGTAGATGTTATGATTCAAGTGTTTCATAAGGTGTTTCATATTCAGTTCGACAATAAAAGAAAGATTTTGTTGCATTTGATTAAAGATACCATGTTGGGAATTGATGGTGGAAAAGTATTCCATATTCGTGTGGCGGAAAACAACTTTAAGTTTATCGAATCACATGTAGCAGACATTAAAGAAAAAATTGGAAATGATGTCAATATTGATGTAATTAACGATATGTCATTGGATGAAAATGCATGTTTAATTGAAACTGAAAATGGCGTATACAATTGTGGTATCGATATGGTGCTTGACAATTTGGAAAAGGACATCAGATCTCTGTGTAGATAGTTGGGGACACAAAAGTGGTAAAAGAGGCAGAGAAGTATTTACAGCTATTGGATAAAGATAAACAATTTTATAAGAGTTATGGAAAAGTATCCAAAGTAGTAGGGTTAACAGTTGAGTCGCTCGGACCAAAAGCCAGATTAAATGATTTGTGTAAGATTTATATCGACAAAGATATGAAAACACATGTTATGGCTGAGGTTGTAGGTTTTCAGGATTCAAGGTTAATCCTAATGCCGGTTGATAACATGGAAGGTGTGGGTGTTGGCTGTATCGTAGAAAATACTGGTAAGCCACTTGAGGTTCCAGTAGGATTTGAACTTTTAGGTCACACATTAGATGGAATTGGCAGACCAACAGATATTGATTCTTTAGATTTACCACTTGCTTATCCATTAGAGGCATTACCACCAGATCCAATGGCGAGAGAGATTATCAGTGAGGTTTTACCACTTGGAGTTAAGGCGGTAGATGGACTGATTACAGTTGGAAAAGGACAGCGTCTTGGAATTTTTGCAGGTTCCGGTGTTGGTAAAAGTACTCTTATGGGTATGTTTGCAAGAAATACAAAGGCGGATATTAATGTTATTGCTCTTATTGGAGAGCGTGGACGAGAAGTGCGTGAGTTTATAGAGCGTGACTTAGGTCCAGAAGGTATGGCACGTTCTGTAGTGGTAGTTGCGACTTCGGATAAACCAGCTTTGATTCGAAATAAAGCGGCCAAGACGGCAACCGCAATTGCAGAATATTTCAGAGACCAAGGGAAAGATGTCCTTCTTATGATGGACTCATTGACACGTTTTTCGATGGCACAGCGAGAAATTGGCTTAGCATCAGGAGAGCCACCAGTAACACGTGGGTATCCACCAAGTGTTTATGCTGAGATGCCAAAACTCTTGGAACGTGCTGGTACTGCAGACAGAGGTTCTATTACAGGCCTTTACACGGTATTGGTAGATGGTGATGATATGAATGAACCAATTACGGATACCGCGCGTAGTATTTTAGATGGACATATTATGTTGGATAGAAAGTTGGCTCATAAGAACCATTATCCAGCGATTGATGTAATGCAGAGTATTTCACGTGTAATGAGTGCAATCGCTACAAAAGAGCATAAGACATTAGCAGGAAAACTCAGAAATGTTCTGGCCACATATAGTGAAGCGGAAGATTTGATTAATATTGGTGCATATAAGAATGGCTCGAATCCAGATATCGATTATGCGATTCGTAAGATTCGTGCAGTGAATGGATATTTATGTCAGCCAACGGATGAGAAATTTCAATTTGATGAGGAAATGCAGCTTTTAGAACAATTATTTGCAGACTAATGGGTGAGAAATAATGGCGAAGTTTAAATACAGAATGCAAAATATTCTGGATATTAAGATGAAACTTGAATCTCAGGCAAAAATTGCATATGGTGTTGCCAATCAAAAATATTTGACTGAGCAGCAAAAATTACAGGAAATCGTGCTTCGTCGAAATAATTATGAACAGGCGTGGAAAGAATGTATGACTGGGACCATTGATGTGCGTCAGGTTTCTCATGCCAGAGCAAATGTAAATACGATGAAGACTCTCATGCGTCGCCAGATGATGGAAGTGCATAAAGCAGAATTGGAACTCGAAGATGCAAGACGTGCATTAAACGAAATTATCAAAGAGCGTAAGACACATGAAAAACTAAAAGAAAAAGCATTTGAAGAGTTTAAAGCACAGCTGAATGCAGAAGAAAGCAAAGAGATAGATCAGCTTGTAAGTTATACATATAGCAACAAATAGGAGAATTCTATGGGATTACTCAAGAAAAAGGACAAAAATTTAGATATAAAGTTGGATGAAAATGGCAAGCCAATTGTAGAGGAGCTGGAAAATGAGGAAGGACTTGGAAGTAAGATAGTCCTTGTGTTCGTAACCCTTCTTATTATTCTGATTTGGCTCGGTATTATTGTCATCCTCATTAAATTTGACGTGGGTGGATTTGGTTCTACGATTCTTCGTCCAATTATTAAAGATGTGCCTTATGTCAATATGATTCTTCCAGAGCCTGATATTATGGAAGATAGCACTGAATACCAGTTTGAGACAATCGAAGATGCAGTAGACAGAATCAAGGAATTAGAAGGAATGTTAGACACATCCCTTGGAGCAAATTCTACAGATGCAGAAAAAATAGCCGAATTAGAAGCTCAGGTAGCTGAACTTCGAAAGTACAAAGAAGAGCAGGATTATTTCGAAGAAATTAAAGAAAAATTCTATGAAGAGGTTGTTTTTTCGCCTTCATCACCCGATATAGAAGAATATAAGACCTTCTATGAGAGCATTGATCCGGAAAATGCCGAGGTTTTATATAAACAGGTTGTAGAACAGCTTGAATATGATGCGATGGTTGAAGATTATGCCAAGACGTATTCAACCATGAAAGCAAAAGAAGCTGCAGCAATCTTTGATACCATGACAGATGATTTTGAACTTGTGGCAGACATATTGCAAAATATGAGTACCAAAGCAAGAGCAGACATCCTTGGTAAAATGACTCCAGAAAACGCGGCTAAACTTACAGCGATTATGGAGCCTGACAATTAAATATTTGAGAAAGGAGGACTTGCATGACGACAGCAAATCTTATGAATGTACCTTCTGTGAATGCCGGTTACGCAGCGCAGACAGATGCTTCAAAGAAATTGCAGGATGAAAATTTGAAAGTCGCAGAGGTGTTCGCAGGACTTATGAACCCAAATGTGAATTTTTCAAATCAAGTGGTAGATGAAACGTCTTCCAACATGGATGTGAAAACAGATGGTAATCAGTCCGCAGCCAATTCCTATGAACGTTACAGCTACAAGGATAACAAAATTGATGAAGCTAAGACACAGGATGTGTCAGAAAAATTAGAAGAATCAAGCGAAACCTTAGAGCAAGCCGAGCAGGATGTGGTAAATGCAATCGCCGAAGAATATGGTGTAAGCGAAGAAGAAATCAACAAGTTGCTGGAAGAAATGGGACTTAACGTATTAGATTTGTTAAATCCACAGAATTTAGTAAACTTTATCGTACAGCTTACAGGTGTAGCTTCTGGTGAAGAACTATTACTTGATGAAAGTTTCTTGAAGATAATGGAAACGCTGGACAATTTAGCAGAAGGTCTTATGAAAGAATTGAATGTAGACATGGAAGGTTTACAGGCACTAATTGACCAGATGGATGTGGTTGACACAGAAACACAGTTACCAGTTTCATTTCAGGAAAATCTTGATGCAGCGATTGAAAATGTAGATGCACAGGAAAATCTACAAGCAAATGGGGAAGAGGCAAAATCCACAGAGATTGAGGTGGAGGTAGAGGTAGAAAAACAAGAGGAGAACACAGAGGTTAAGGTAGAAAATAACGAAACCGAAGATGTAACTCTTGGACAGAAGACGAAAGAAGATACAGCCTTTACAAATAACCAGAACTCTGACGGTAATTCACTTCTTAATCACCAGTCTAACGCAAATGAGACAATTGTTACCCAGCAGACTAATAGTAATATTAGCCAGGTAGCAGATATGTCACATACACAATTTAGTTCTTATATGTCAGCAGATACTGTGCAGATTATTGAACAGATTGTACAGCAGATGAGAGTAACCATCTCAGCTGAAACTACTTCAATGGAAATGCAGCTTAATCCGGAAAATCTTGGCAAAGTATATGTAAACATTTCTAGTGAAGAAGGAGTTGTAAATGCACAATTCCACGCAACAAATGAAGTTGTAAAAGAAGCCTTAGAAGCTCAGATTGCAACACTTCGTGAGAATTTAAACCAGGCAGGTGTTAAAGTTGATGCGATTGAAGTTACAATTGCTTCACATGAATTCGAACGAAACTTAGAACAGAATCAGCAGAACCCTGAAGAACACAAGGAAGTACAGGAAACAAGCGCAAACAAACGCCGCAACATTTCTATTGATTCATTGGATGAATTATCAGGAGTTATGACTGAGGAAGAAAATTTAGTAGCACAGATGATGAAAGACAATGGAAATTCCGTTGATTTCACAGCGTAAAGGAGAGTACTTATGGCAATTATTGCACCAGTAGAAAATGGAAAATTGAATTATGATTACACAGATAATTCAAAAAAGAATGGAATTAATCCTACCGGTTCTACATTAGGATATGACCAGTTCTTACAATTACTTTGTGCAGAAATGCAGTATCAGGACCCTCTTGAACCAACCAGTAACACAGACTACGTAGCACAGATGGCAACCTTCTCACAGTTAGAAGCAACACTTTCTTTAACAGAGACACAAGAAAGTGCAAATGCAAGTAACTTGGTAGGTAAGCAGGTAATCTTAAAGGTAACAAGTGAGACTACAGGAAATACATCTTATGTAGATGGTAGAGTGGATTACGTAATGTACCAGAATGGAGAAGTATTCCTTTCTGTAAACGATCAGCTTTATCCAGCATCTTCACTTGACACAGTAGCTGATACAGAATACTACGAAGGTGTTACACTTGCAAGTACATTAAAAGATATGGTAAATGCATTACCACTCAAAGAAAATCTTTCACTTACATACCAGAAAGCAGTAAGCCAGTTGAGAGAAATCTATGATGGCATGACATCTTACCAGCAACAGTTCGTACCAGATGAAACACTTAAAACATTAAGAGAATATGAAGAAAGAATGGAAGAGTTGGTAAAGCAGGCAGAGGCAAATAAACCGGCAGAAACTCCTTCCGATGAAAATTCTTCGAGTGAAGAAAGTGGTTCAGGGGAAGATACAACAGTAGAATAAAAATTTAACGGTAATGGAGGTTTGATTATGAATCAGATATCCAACCAGTTTTTATCCATTGAACAAATTACTGACCAATATTTAAACAAACCACAGACTACGAAATCAACGTATTTGTCAGAGGTATCTTTTGAGGATGTCTTAAGACAAAAGCAAAACGAATCTGTGATGGAATCCTCAGGGCTTAAGTTTTCTAAGCATGCAGCAAGCAGACTGAATGACAGAAATATAGCTTTAACAGATTCACAAAACGTCAGATTGGAAAATGGAGTAAAACAGGCGAGTGAAAAAGGGATTACAGAATCCTTGGTTTTAGTCGATTCTCTAGCATTTATCGTAAATGTACCGAACAAAACGGTCGTTACAGCTTTGGATCAGACTGAAGCAAATAGTAATATTTTTACAAATATTGACGGAGCAGTCATTATTTAGCTGGACCTTATGGAAGCTAAAGTTTTCTGAATGACAGAGGAAAACAAACTGCTCGATTTTTAGGAGGTCATTAATTATGATGAGATCACTTTACTCTGCTGTGTCAGGTCTTAAGACACATCAGACAAGAATGGACGTTATCGGTAACAATATTGCCAACGTTAACACAGAAG
>JAFQWG010000035.1 GCA_017407605.1 Agathobacter sp.
TTCTGGAGAAATGATTTCATCATTGATAAATCCGTGTAGGGAACACAGAATAGGTAGGAACATCTCAAAAGAAATGATGGCACAGTTGTTGAGATAGTGAGTCAATTCGTCTGCTTGATCTGGTTTTACATAAGGATAGCTAGAGATAAGAATGTTATGGATGTTTGTTGCAGTCAGGGCGCTTGCACGGGCAGGACCTACGATAAGTGTGTAATTTGTGTCTGTCACTGGCACACTTCCATAGAGTAATAAGTCTTTGGAAAAATAGTAGGACGGTTTTCCACTGGGGCTTGAAAATGCAGGAAGACAAGCCTCCATATAAGGGACACTGAGAGGAAATGGCTCTGCTTTTTTAATACACTGGTTTCCATCATAGAGATAAAATGGAATGTGAAATAAGTCTTTTTGTAGGGACAAAAGCTCTTTTAAGATTTTGATATTTATCATGGAAATTCCTCACAATTTATGTTTTTTAATGTGTAAAATAAAAATGTACAAAAATTTACTGTAAATTTAATGCAAAATCACGAAATCGTCGCTAATCTTAGTAAATTATAATACACCTTTGTAAATTGAAATACAATAACTTTTAAAATAAATAAAATGTAGAGTATAAAATGCTCGTGTTTTATATTATAAGCAAAGGAGAAAAAGGAAATGGGAAAAGAAAAAAGAACACAAAGCGAAATCGACGGCGTACAGTACCGTCGAGCAAAATTATGGCAGATTATTTTAATCTCATGTAACTCTTTGGTAGGTATGAGTGTGTATTCTTTAATAGGATATGCAAGCTACAGTGCAAATATTGGTTATGGTATCGCAACAGCAATGGTAGGTGTGATTTTGACATGTACACGTATTTTGGATGGTGTGACGGATCCAATGCTTGCATTTATCTATGACCGTGTCGAAACGAGATTTGGTAAATTGAGAGTATTGTTAATAGGCGGTTTCTTGATTGAAGCAGTTGCTCTGTTGGCAATGTTTGACTTCTGTTCTGGAAAAGGCTTAGGAATTGTAGGATTCGTAGTGCTTTATGTCATTTATGTGATTGGTTATACCATTACAAATATGACAGCACAGACACTGGCTCCTATCATGAGTAACGATCCAAAGCAGCGTCCAACCATTAGTGTTTGGTCCACTGCATTTAACTATATGGTTCCTATGATTCTTACTGTAGTACTTAATATGGTAGTGCTTCCAGCTTGTGGTGGGGAATTTAATCAGCAGTTCCTTTCTACTGCTTGCAGAATTTGTCTTGCACTTGGTGTAGTAGGTATTGTATTGGTTTGCATTGGTATCAGTGCATACGACAAGCCAGAATACTACAATGGCATTGACCAGAAAAAAGAGCCATTAAAAATGAAGGATATGGTTGAAGTATTAAAAGGAAACCGTCCATTACAGTGTTATATCGCAGCTGCAGCTTCAGATAAGATTGCGCAACAGACTGCATCGCAGGCCGTAATCGGTACGATGCTTTCCGGTATCATCATTGGAAATATGGGTATCTCTACTATTTTAACAGTTATTGGTATGCTTCCATCTATTATCTTTGCTGTAGTAGGTGCGAAATATGCGGGTAAGCATGGTGCAAAAAAAGCGATTGTAACATGGACTTGGATAGCACTTATCGTTGGTGTAGCGATGTTTGTTTTCTTTGTTGTTATTGATCCTAAGTTAATTGCAGAAATGGGACCATTTATGATCATCTATGTGCTTTTCACATTGGCATGGAATGGTGCAAAGATGTGTGTAACTACAGCTAATACTTCATTTATGGCAGATATTATCGACTATGAATTGGATAGAAGCGGACGTTATGTGCCAGCAGTAGTAACCGGTACATATAGTTTAATTGACAAATTGATTTCTTCTTTCAGTGCAGTTATTGCAACAGGTGCAGTAGCCTTAATTGGCTATACAACTACAATGCCACAGCCTGGTGATGAAGCAACTCCAGCTATTTTCTGGATGACTATGGCAGTTTACTTTGGACTTCCTATTTTGGGTTGGATTTGTACTATCGTAGCTATGAAGTTCTGTCACTTGGATAGAGCAGAAATGGTAGAAGTACAGAAACGTATCGAAGCAAAGAAAAATGCGTTAAAAGGCGAATAGTCCGGAGAAAAATTTATGAGTAAATTTGAACGAGAATTCCTGATTGGGGCAGCTACGGCTGCCCATCAGGTAGAAGGAAACAATATCCATAGTGATTATTGGGCTATGGAGCATATGAAATATACAAACTTTAATGAACATTCGCTTGATGCGGTAGATCATTACAATCACTACGAAGAAGATATTCGCATGATGGCAGAAGCTGGTTTAAATGCATATCGTTTTTCGATCGAATGGGCTCGTATTGAACCAGTAGAAGGTCAGTTTGATGAAAAAGAAATCGAACATTATCGCAAGGTCTTGGAATGCTGTAAAGAAAATGGCATCGAGCCAATCGTAACCATGCATCATTTTACTTCTCCTAAGTGGGTGATTGAAAATGGTGGCTGGGAAGCGAATGCTACGGTAGATGCGTTTGCGAAA
>JAFQWG010000176.1 GCA_017407605.1 Agathobacter sp.
AGTGCATTTGCAGATGCAAAACAAGGCAATATTCTGACATTCGGAACCTATGAGCAAGACAATAACCTTAATAATGGAAAAGAACCGATTGAGTGGATTGTTCTTAGAAACGAAAATAATAAGTTGTTAGTTGTTAGTAAGTACGTAATTGATCTTCAACAATATCATAGTTCAGATGATGAGCCTATAACATGGGAGCAATCTGAGGTTCGTGAGTGGCTAAATAGCGAATTTATTGATAATGCATTTACAGAGGAAGAAAAAGGTTATATTGTGTTATCCCATATATCAACACCTAATACCAATGGTGTTGCTGATGGAAGATATGATCAATTGTGGGAAACTTATGGAGGGAATGATACAGAAGATTATATTTTCCTTTTAACCGAGGAGGAGATAGAAAAAGATCTATTATCCAATAAAGTGACGCAAGCGACAGAATATGTTGTTAGTTGTGCAAAACTAATACAAGAAGAACATGACAAACGGTGGCCGAGTCAGTTTGCTTATTATTATAAAACTAGTTTGCCGACGGAAACAAATGATATGACGTGGTGGACTCGTTCTTCGGGAACACCGATGAAGTGGGAGGAAGACTATTCTGTTAAAACAACGGGTTACACGAATAATGTTATCCTTTTCAGGTATAGTCATTACCACGATGGTATAAAATGTGATTGTTATGAAGGTATTCGTCCTGCCATGTGGATTGAAATAAGAGAATAAGAAAAATATGGAGGGAAAGACTTATGTTCTGTAGCGAATGTGGAAAAGAATTAAGAGAGGGTGCATTATTCTGCCCTAGTTGTGGTTGCAAAGTGGAACAACCTCAGAACGAAGAAAAGCCATCAGTTGAATTTGAAGAAATAAAAGAAATTTTGCCGAAAACATCTGATAATAAAAAGAAAATGATTACCATAGGGGCAATTGCAGCAGGTGTGATTGTATGTATATTGGTGGTAGTCTTCTTTGGGTTGCCAAAAGGGGAGATGTCTTCCAATGCAGATGGCAAAGGAAATGTATTGGCAACAGAGACAGAATCGGAGTCAGCCAATGCAGAGTATTTATCAGCATATTACAATGACACAATTTTAAAAGCAACGCCAGAGCTAAATATTGGTGATAGAGATATTGTATATACATATGGAGGAATGGAGTTAGTAAATGATGCGCCAAGCATGCAAGCAGGTGTGGTAGCCCATAGAATTAGTGATATAGATAACGATAGTGAAGAAGAGTTGCTTACCATTTATTCGAGTGGAACAGAATACTACGCATCTGTGTATGAGGTAGAGAATCAGACTGTTGTTAAGAAAAGTGAAATGCGTATTGGAGATGTAAGTAATTTCCCTTCTTTTTCTACAGACAATATTTCCTTAGTAGAGAATGGAAGTGAAAAATACATATTATATACGCGTCAGGAATCGGCTGCATTGGCAGAGGGGTATTCCGCAGAAGTATCCATGTGGAGTTATCATGGAACAAATATTGTGCCAGTTATGGATATCATACAAACAGAAGGTGGAAGTGAATATTGGGAATATACAGCAACACACTATGATTCTATAGGAAATATAATAGAAAGTAATGTGATTTATAGGGCATGTTGGGAGCCTGCACAGAATATAACGGATGACGATGGAAGTCTGATGGCAGGTCAATTCTCAAGATACGGTATTACCATAAAACCGAATATGAGTATGTTCGAAGATTTGGAGAACATACTGGCGGATTCTGTGAATAAAGAACAGTTATATAGATTTGATATGTGGGTATCAAAGGAGCCGGGTTCTTTTGATGGTGATACAGAAGTAATCGTTTATTTTAATGATGCAAACAAAGATTCCAATAAGGTATATGAACAATACAGATATGATGTATATTATATATTAGAAGAACATTATGATGCTCCATATGGATATGAATTTATTGAATATTGCTTTTATGATATGAACGGTGATGGCTGGGATGAAATGGTTGTGCGTGAATGTGATACAGGCATTTTTGCATATCTGACAGAATATCACATATATGCATGGGTAGATAGCAACATGAAATGTGTAGCAGAGGGAAATCATGGTGAATGGGGAGCGTTCTATCCTACTGCAAACGGGTATTACGAATCACTTGATAGAAGTGATGCTTCAAATGGTACGTCATGGGGATATGAAACGAGTTATGCTTTTAATGGCGTAGGATTTGATGTTGTGGCTAGTTGGGAGTATGAGGAGATTTGGGGAACAGGTGAAGAAAACTCCTCTTGTAAAGTGTTGAGAAATGGTGTATTAGTGGATGCTAGTAAGGAAGAGTGCGAAAGTATGCATTCACCAGAAATAGGTAGTGATGTATGGAATACCTTAACCACTTTAGATGATGTAAAATTCCCTGAGGTGAATACAAACGTATCGAATACAAATAATTCGGTTTCAAACGCAGCAGATTATGTACTTCCAAACAGTAATGTGGTATATTTAACAAAGAGCGATTTAGCTGGATTTGGTCCAGAAGTATGTCGTGTAGCACGAAATGAAATTTATGCGAGACATGGTCGTATCTTTACAGACGAAATATTAAAAGCATATTTTGAATCAAAGAGCTGGTATTATGGAACAGTAAGTGCAGAGGATTTTTCGGATGATGTGCTGAATGAATACGAAATCGCAAATAGAGATTTAATCTTAGAGTATGAAAAAGAGCAGGGATATCGATGAAAAAGAAATTATTAGCTGTAATGATGTTTGTATGCTGTATGATGTTTGCAGCATGCGGACAAAGCGAAGACAATGATGCAAATCAAAATGCAAGTAACAGTAGTGAAGTTGTAGAGACAGAGAGCACAGAAAGTCTGGTTGCAACTGAAATGGTAGACGAAGTAGAAACCGAAACAGAAAAGGCAAATGGTTTCTTAATTGCGATTGATGCAGGGCATCAGGGAAAGGGCAATAACGAAAAGGAACCAGTAGGACCAGGTTCTTCTACGATGAAAGCAAAGGTTTCCAGCGGCACAAGAGGCTGTGTGAGTGGTTGGGCGGAATATGAGTTGACGCTTACCGTGGCATTAAAATTGCAAGCTGAGTTAGAAGCACGCGGTTATGAAGTTATCATGACACGTGAAACCCATGATGTAAATATAAGCAATAGTGAGCGTGCTGCGATTGCGAATGAAGCAAATGCAGATGCCTTTATCCGTATTCATGCGAATGGATCAGAGAATTCGTCGGTTCATGGTGCGATGACAATCTGCCAGACTGCAAGCAATCCATACAACGCTTCTCTTTACGAAGAATCCAAAGCACTATCTACTTATGTGTTAGATGCAATGGTAGAAAGCACTGGATGTAAAAAAGAGTACGTGTGGGAAACAGATACCATGAGTGGAATTAACTGGTGTCAGGTGCCTGTTACGATTGTAGAAATGGGGTATATGACCAATCCAGAAGAAGATGCCCTTATGGCAACAGAAGAATATCAGGATAAAATTGTAGATGGTATCGCAAACGGAATAGATCAATTTTTGTTAGATTAAAAAAGAGTGTCACTGAAAAAGTGACACTCTTTTTGGGTAATAAAAAGTGCCCAGAGCCGGAATCGAACCAGCGACACAAGGATTTTCAGTCCTTTGCTCTACCAACGGAGCTATCTGGGCAAGTTGTTCTCACAACATGGTAAATTTTACACGAAGTAGGTAAATGTGTCAAGATAAAACGCGAGAAAGTTTGAAAGTTTTGCTGGCAGAAGGTGGAAAAGTCGAATGCTTTGTGATATAATACATAATCGGACTTGGAGGTAAATGCATTGGAAGTATATGTATTAGTTGCGAAAGAAAAAAGTTTATTTATAAAGACAACAGCGCTTGCACTTTTTGTAATGGCTGCTATGAGTACGATGTATGTAGTGCTAGGATATATTGCATTTTTTCCAATGGCTCTTCTTACATGGATTATAGCATTTGCTTTGCGTAATCGATATGTAGAATATGAGTATTCTTATTATGATGGTGAACTTCGTTTCGCAAAGATTGTGAATAAAAAACGTCGTAAGGAATTAGAGACATATTTGATGGAAGAAGTAATTACCATTGCACCTGCGGAAGATATTAGCATTTATCAGTATTTAAATGACAAGAATGCGAAGGTTAGAGATTTTACTACAGGACGTCAAGATGCCAAGGTTTATGTGGCAGTAGTAAAAAATGCAAATGGAATAGAATTGGTAACTTATGAACCAGATGAAAAATATATAAATGAAGTATGTGTCAAATATGGACACAAAGTAAAAAAGTAGTGGAGTGACTATGTTAGAACTAAAGAATATATGCTATGAAGTAGAAACGGAAAAAGGGAAAAAAGAGATTCTCAAAAATGTGAATTTAAAAATAGATGAACATTTTGTTGCAATCACTGGTCCGAATGGTGGCGGCAAATCCACCCTTGCAAAAATGATTGCAGGTATCATTCAGCCAACAAGTGGACAGATTCTTTTGGACGGAGAAGATATCACAAATCTTGGAATTACAGAGCGTGCAAATAAAGGGATTAGTTTTGCATTCCAGCAGCCGGTACATTTCAAAGGTCTTACTGTAAAGGATTTGATTTCGATTGCTGCTGGTAAGAAAATGTCGGTTACTGATGTGTGCGATATCTTATCGGAAGTAGGTCTTTGTGCAAGAAACTATGTTAATCGTGAGATTAATAACAGCCTTTCTGGCGGGGAATTAAAGCGTATTGAAATTGCAATGATTTTGGCGCGAAGCACGAAACTTTCTATTTTTGATGAACCAGAAGCTGGTATTGACCTTTGGAGTTTTACTAGCTTGATTAAGGTATTTGAAAAGATGAGAGATGATATTAATGGAACCATTCTTATCATTTCCCATCAGGAAAAGATTTTGGAGATTGCTGATAAAATTGTGGTAATCGCAGCGGGTGAAATTGAAAACGAAGGTAAGAAAGAAGATATTTTACCAAGTCTTTTATATAAAACGACATCTTGTCAGAACTTGACAGATAAGCAATAAGGAGTACCCAAAATGGATTTAATACAGAAGAATCTTTTGGAGCAGATTGCAGATTTGCATGAAGTGCCAGAAGGTGCATATAATATTCGTGCGAATGGTGAAAGTGCAGGAAGCAACACCACTGCAAATATAGATATTGTAAAAAAAGAAGATAAAGATGGAATTGATATTATTATCAAGGCAGGAACGAAAAACGAAAGTGTACACATTCCAGTTCTTTTAAGTCAGAGTGGTATTCAGGAAATGGTATACAATGACTTTTATATTGGCGAAAATGCAGATGTAACTATTGTAGCTGGCTGTGGTATTCACAATGGTGGAGCAAATGACTCTAAACATGATGGTATACATACATTTTACATTGGAAAGAATGCTAAGGTTAAATATGTAGAACGTCATTATGGTAGTGGTGATGGAAATGGAGAACGCATTATGAATCCAGAAACCGTAATCCATTTAGAAGAAGGCGCAGTGCTCGAAATGGAGACTACTCAGATTAAAGGAATTGATTCTACCAATCGTATTACACGTGGAGATTTGGCTGCAGGTGCAACATTAGAAGTAAGAGAAAAACTTATGACACATGGCAAGCAGTATGCGCGTACAGATTTTTCTGTAGACTTAAATGGAGATGGCTGTAGTGCAAACATCATATCACGTTCGGTTGCTAAGGATGAATCGAGACAGGAATTCTTTTCTAATATCAATGGTAACAGCGTGTGCTCTGGTCATAGTGAATGTGATGCGATTATTATGGACAAGGCGGTAGTTGCAGCAAGTCCTCAGCTTACAGCAGCAAACATTGATGCAAGTTTAATTCATGAGGCTGCGATTGGTAAGATCGCGGGTGAACAGCTAATTAAGCTTATGACATTAGGGCTTACCGAAGCAGAAGCAGAAGAACAAATTATCAACGGTTTCTTGAAATAGAAGGTCGGAAATAAAAAAGAGTTCCGTTGCGGAACTCTTTTGTGCTATTTATTATTGTCTTTGTCAAAGAAACGCATACGGTCATCTTCATGAAGTTTCTGCATATCGTAGCCGTGAATGTTTTTGTCCATAGAACGTAAACATTTTGTGCATACAGTACCAAATGCGATAGGTGCGCCGCATTTCATGCAGCGTAAGTTGGTATTAATAACTTTTTGACCGGGTGCAAGCTCTTTGTATTCGATGCGTCCTTCTTTAATCCAGCCTTTTACCATACGTAGAGGGATGTTAAAATGATCAGCTACCTGAAATTCATTTACATCATTTTCACGAATGTATTCTTTTACATGATGAAAAATAATTTTTTCCTGACAAGCGGTACAGTAAGGGATTTCCTGAGCGCGTGGAATTGGAGCCATGCAAAATTCGCAGTACTTGTAATCTAATTTGGCTTTTAAGTCTTCGGGTTTAAAATCAGAATTAGAATTCATTGCTACCTCCATTAAAATTATTTATTCTATTATACCTAATAGGAGGGTATTATGTCAAAAAAAATGCAACCAATTGCAGTGTTTGATTCTGGTGTTGGCGGAATCAGCGTATTAAGAGAACTTAGAAAAATACTTCCAAATGAAGACTATATATATTATGGTGATTCAAAGAATGCACCATACGGAATGAAAACCAAAGAAGAGGTATGTGCACTTACGATTGATGCAGCACAATATTTGTTTAAACAGGGGGCAAAAGGCTTAGTAGTGGCTTGTAACACTGCTACAAGTGCAGCTGTTCGTACTTTGCGTGAAATGTATCCAGATATACCTCTAGTGGGAATTGAGCCAGCTGTTAAGCCAGCAGCAACCTTAAAACCAAATGGAAGAGTGCTTGTAATGGCAACACCAATGACGATTCGTGAAGAAAAATTCCGAAAGCTTATGGCTCGTTATGAAGATATGGCGGATATTATTCCTCTTCCTTGTCCTGGGCTTATGGATTTTGTGGAGCGTGGGGATTTGGAAAGCGAAGATTTCCGTAGATATCTAGAAGAGCTGTTATTTGTACATCGCATTCATCCAGTGGATTCGGTAGTGCTTGGATGTACTCATTATCCATTTGCAAAGACATTGATTAAAGAGATTCTTGGACCAGATGTAGAAGTGTTTGATGGTGGTGAAGGTACGGCAAGAGAAATGAAACGTCGTCTTGCAGAAGCAGATTTACTAAATGAAAGACAAGAAACAGGAACTGTATACTTCCAGAATAGCTTGGAAGATGAGAAAAAAATCCAGTTATGTGAATGGTTATTAAATTTGTAATGTGTTTAGATGTTATTTATAAAGTGTAAAAAAATATGAAGAGTTTATAAATTTTTATTTGTTTATTTTAGAAACCTTTTCGAAAAAGGACATATTTTTGCCACATTTTATGGATATACTAGCTATTGTAAAGGTCGGAAATGCCTTTACAACATTCCCTTTTTATTATAAACATTTTCATAACTAAACTCCTCGAAAAATGGGGCACCATCTGGTGCCCCATTTTTCTTGTCGTATTTATGCGTAACCAGCGATGTAATCGCTGGGGCGCGAGAAATATATTTGTGTAATTCCATTTTATGGTATTCTATTTTAGTTCCCCATTTTCAGTAGCGTAGTAAACGAAAGTGTGATAAAATAATTCCAATTTAGAGTGTTGATAAAGGAGAATTCAAAATGAGTAATAATTCAGTAACGAAGAGAACTGATTATTTTGATTATTTAAGGTTAATAGCTACATTCATGGTTTTGACGGTGCATGTAACCGGACAAGGCTGGTATAAGGCTAGCGTATACTCGCTGGAATGGAACGCTCTCAATTTTTATAATAGTTTTGGAAGATGTTCAGTAGCAATTTTTGTAATGATTAGTGGCGCTTTGTTTTTAGAGGGGAATCATAGTATCGAGAAAATATTAAAGAAATATATTTTGAGGATAATGGCGGCATATGTTTTTTGGAGCATTGCATATGCATTTGTGAATGGTCTGATGAAGGGGTTTGATTTTAGAGTGTTTGTAAATGAAATCATAGTTGGGCCTTACCATATGTGGTATCTTTTAATGATTTCTGGGGTGTATCTACTCATTCCATTTTTTAAAAAGATTACTGAATCAGAACTTTTGATGAAATATTTTATGGTGTTAGGAGCCATATTTGGTATATTAATTCCACATATGGTTAGACTCTTTTCGGTGTTTATACCTGTTTTAGGGACGGTTGCGACTAAGCTTTTAGATGATATGGATTTTAATTTTACACTGGGATATGTAGTATTCTTTATTGCAGGTTATTATATCAATAAATTTGAGATTAGTAAGAAGACACAAATTCTTATTTATGTGCTTGGAATTTTTGGATTTATTGCGACTGTTGGTTGTTCTGCTGGTATTTCAATGATGTTGGGAGAGCCAAGAGAAGAGTTTTATACATGTAATTCTGTAAATGTATCATTAACAGGTGTTGCGCTATTTACATTTGGAAAGTATTACTTAAATAATATTAAAATAAGTGAAAAGAGCAAAAAAGTGCTGAGAATACTATCAAAGTATAGTTTTGGAGCATATCTTGTACATGTTATGGTGATTGAAACATTGGCGGCAACAGTCGGATTAGAAATTGTATATACCAATCCAGTATGGGCAGTTCCAGTAGTGAGTGTTATTGTAGCTATTTTAGCATTTGCTCTTTCTGCAATCATTAATCGCATTCCTGTGTTAAATAAATATATCGTATAGTAAAGAATGGGATAATAAAAAAGAGTTTCCAATTTAAATTGGAAACTCTTTTTTTCCTTATTTTGCTTCTACATTTTTTGTTGCGATAATATCTACGCCTGTACCAGCAGCATCTGCTAAAAGTACATCGCCGATTGCAACAGGTGCTGTTGCTACAACATCTTTTAATGCATTTGCTACATCAAATATTTTACCCTTAGGAATATCTGATGCAGTTTTACAAGATACCATAGGTGCTACACCGCCTTCTACACATACGGTAGAAGTTACGATACGTGTTGGGTTTGTTACTTCCTTACGAGCGTATGCATCGCCTTTTGGACATGTGTTGCCAGTTACGGTAGTAACTTCGCCATTTTCGATTGTAACAGTAAGAGGGCATCCCAAAGGACATCCAATACAGATTAAGTCTCTATTTTCCATCTTTTATGCCTCCTCCAATGTAATTGTGATTCTGTCAAGGTCAGGATACTCAGCAAGTTTTGCTTTTGTTAAAATAACCTGTTCCATTTCGCCTGGAGCCATAACAGGACGTTTGCGTTTGCTAATTAATTCGTTGTCAAAGTATGTACAGATTGCATGGTTTTTATATACATCTGCTACACGGAAACGAACAGTAAGAGTGTCATCCATTTCGGTAGGACGAACTGTAGCAGGTACAGTATAACGTACGCCGCCTTCAGGGAAGATTTTTACTTCTTTTGCTTCGTCATTCTTACCGTTTTTGATGTAGTTAGCAGCATTTTTACCTGCTGTAGTAGCTTCTTGAGAAACATAGTCTACAAGGTCATGTACGTGGAGTACGTTACCACAGGCGAAGATACCATCAATATTGGTTTCTAAGCTGTCATTTACTACTGGACCAGAAGTGATAGGTGAAAGATCTACACCAGCGCTTCTAGATAATTCATTTTCTGGGAGAAGACCACAAGAAAGAAGTAAAGTATCACATTCATAACGGATTTCTGTTCCTGGAATTGGTTTTCTATCAGGACCAACTTCTGCGATTACGATAGCTTCTACTCTTTCTTTACCTTCGATATCTACTACAGTGTGGCTAAGTTTGAGTGGAATACCGAAGTCATCCAAACACTGTACAATATTTCTCTTTAAACCACCTGAGTAAGGCATAAGTTCTGCTACAACTTCTACTTTTGCGCCCTCTAAGGTCATACGACGAGCCATAATAAGACCGATGTCACCAGAACCTAAGATAACGCATTTTTTACCAGGCATAAAGCCTTCCATATTAACAAGTCTCTGTGCAGTACCAGCAGAGTAAATACCAGCTGGACGGTATCCAGGGATGTTAAGAGCACCACGGCTTCTTTCACGGCATCCCATTGCAAGGATAACTGCTTTTGCCTGAATTTCAAACATACCATCTTCACGATTCATGGCTGTAACAACTTTGTCATCGTTGATATCCATAACCATAGTGTTAAGTTTGTATTCGATACCACGTTCAAAAACCTGTGCAGCAAAACGAGCCGCATATTCAGGACCAGTTAATTCTTCTTTAAAGGTGTGGAGACCAAAACCATTGTGGATACACTGATTTAAGATTCCACCAAGTTCTTTATCACGTTCGATAATTAAAATGCTTTCAATTCCATTGTCTCTAGCTGAGACTGCGGCAGCAAGACCAGCAGGACCGCCACCAACGATTACGAGATCATAGTTTTTCATGACGTATCCTCCTTAAATTTTTTTATTTGTGCCTACGATATATGTAGATTTGCCG
>JAFQWG010000177.1 GCA_017407605.1 Agathobacter sp.
CATTGCGAGACAATCGCGGCTTTAAGTAAGAGAAAATAGAATAGTAAAAAGAACCAATGAGAAAGGAACGTTAGTTGTGGGATTAAATTTTAGAAAAAGCATTAACCTTGGAAAAGGTTTCAAACTTAATATCGGGAAAGGCAGTATTGGTATTTCTGGTGGTGTAAAAGGGGCGCGTGTCTCCATGAATTCGAGAGGACGTAAGACTGCTACTTTCAGTATTCCTGGAACAGGAATATCTTATAGTGTTAACTTAAATAAGCTTTTCAAAGGGAAGACTTCTAAAAAGAAAAGTTCCGATGAGAAGGATTATGACAATGAAGAAGGTACAACAATTAACATCAATATAATTCTTGTGTTAATTATTGTTGTATTATTGGTTGTCATTGGTGTTGCTGCGTTTGCATGGTTTAATGGCCTTATCTAATCAAATTTAAGGAGTTATGAAATACAATGGAAAAATTAAAACCAAAGTTGTTTTCGGTTATGAAGACATATACAAAGGAACAGTTTGTAAATGATGTTATTGCAGGAATCATAGTTGCAATTATTGCACTACCATTATCAATTGCACTCGCACTTGCATCAGGAGTTACACCAGAAAAGGGGATTTATACTGCGATTATCGCAGGTTTTCTAATTTCTTTCTTTGGTGGAAGTAGAGTGCAGATTTCTGGTCCTACAGCTGCTTTTGCTACTATCGTAGCAGGTATTGTGGCAGAAAATGGCATGGAAGGATTATTAGTTGCTACTATTTTAGCAGGTATTATTTTGATTTTAATGGGACTTCTAAAGATGGGAAGTTTGATTAAATTTATTCCCTATACAATCACGACAGGATTTACTGCAGGTATTGCAGTTACGATTGTGGTAGGACAGATTAAATCATACTTGGGACTTACGACAGATCCAAGTGTCAATGCGATTGAGACGGTAGAAAAAGTAGAAGAAGTACTTCGTCATATGGATACGATTAACTGGTCTGCGGTAGCTATTGGTCTTGTTTCTTCTATTATTTTATGGCTTTGTCCAAAGTTACCAGGATTTTTAAAGAAAATTCCGGGTTCTCTTGTGGCAGTAGTGGTGGGGATTGTCCTTGTCAATGGCTTTGATATGAACGTAAAAACAATAGGACAGTTATATACCATTACATCAGATTTGCCAAAATTCCAGGTGCCAGCCATTTCATTTGATATGGTAAGAACCGTGCTTCCAGATGCATTTACCATTGCGATTTTAGCAGCAATTGAATCTTTACTTTCTTGTGTAGTGGCAGACAGTATGGTAAACAGCAAACATCGTTCGAATATGGAGCTTGTGGCACAGGGTATTGGTAACGTAGGTAGTGCGTTATTTGGAGGTATTCCAGCGACTGGTGCGATTGCAAGAACTGCAGCCAATGTAAACAATGGTGGGAGAACACCAATTGCAGGTATGGTACATGCAATTGTACTTTTGCTTATTTTGGTGCTTTTGATGCCATTTGCAGGCCTTATTCCAATGCCAACGATTGCGGCAATCTTGTTTATGGTAGCTTATAATATGTCAGAGTGGAGACATTTTGTACATCTATGTAAAACAGCACCTAAAAGTGATATTATAGTATTGGTTTTAACCTTTGTGCTTACCGTTGTGTTTGATTTGGTAGTTGCAATAGGTGTAGGTATCGTTCTTGCAGCGATGTTGTTTATGAAACGAATGAGCGAAGTGACTGATGTGGAAGGTTGGAAATACATTGATGATGAAAACGACCCAGACAGTATTACTTTGCGAGAAGTGCCAAAAAATACCGTTGTTTATGAAATCAGTGGTCCATTATTTTTTGGGGCTGCAGATAAGATTTTAAATATCAGTTTAAAAGAAAAGTACAATGTGCTTATTCTTCGTATGAGAAGTGTGTCAGCTTTGGATGCAACTGCAATGCATTTCATGGAACAGTTCTATGAGAAATGTCAGAAAAAGAATATTACATTGGTCTTATCCCATGTCAACGAGCAGCCAATGCGTACGATGAAAAAGGCAGGATTTGACAAATTAGTTGGGGAAGAAAATTTCTGTGCACATATTGATGATGCGTTAAAGCGTGCCGCAGAGATATAGTAGTGGTGGGTATAACTCAAATTATTATTGACAATTGCATATTATAGGTGTGTTATTCAGAGAAAAGAGAAGGAAGAAAAGTAGCCTTCTCTTTTTTTGATTGTCTAAGATTTCGGGATAGTTAGAAGCGCAACAACACCTCTTCTTTATGAATATTATAAAAATGAGGCACATGATAGAAAGGGGATATATTATAGCAAAAATTGTAATTGATGCAGGGCATGGATTATATACTGCAGGAAATGCGGCAGCACTTACAATTACACCAGTTGCTGGAGGAACCAGAACGGTAGCAGCTCGTCTAGTTATCACTCGAATCCAGTAGCTTTATATTGGTAAGAGAACTCAAGCACTATGCTTGAGTTCTTTTTTAAAAGAATACTTTTTCTAATCATGAGAATGAGATATAATAAACAAAAGCATAAAGATATTATACGAGGGGGAAGTTTTATGGAAAATAAAAAATGGTACAAAGACAGAGTGCTTTATCAGATCTGGCCACGTTCATTTAAAGACGGTAATGGCGATGGTATGGGGGATTTGATAGGCGTATATGAAAAATTGGATTATATCAAATCTTTAGGTTGTGATGGTATTTGGTTTTCACCATTGTACCCATCTCCAGGCGTAGACTGTGGCTACGATATTTCGGATTATATGGATATCGCGGAAGAATTCGGTGGTATGGAAGCCTTCAAAAAAGTATTGGATGGCGCACATGAAAGAGACATGAAAGTTATCATGGACTTGGTAGTAAATCACACCAGTACCGAGCATGAATGGTTTAAAAAGAGCTACCAGAGAATCGAGCCTTATACCGATTATTATATTTGGCGTCCTGCAAAAGCCAATGGCAAATTGCCAAACAACTGGGATTCTTTATTTGAAGGAAAAGCATGGGCATGGAATGAAGAACGACAGGAATACTATATGCATTTGTTTGCAATCGAGCAGGCAGATTTAAATATGGATAATCCGCTCGTACGTGAAGAAGTAAAGAAGATTTTAACCTTCTGGCTGGATATGGGAGTGGATGGTTTCAGAGAAGATGTTATTACTTTTATTTCGAAAAAAGATGGTCTGCCAGATGACTATATTATGCCAGCTTCTAAAGGCATTAATTACTTTAACCATGGACCACATCTACATGAATATTTGGAAGAGTTCAAACGTGATGTTTTTTCGCAATATGATTGTATGGTTTTAGCAGAAGCACCTATGGTAACTCCAAAGAAAGCATTAGAGTATATTGATGAGTCACAGAATCCAGTGCTTGATATGATGATTCAGTTTGCAACGCAGGAAGCCGACTGTATGTTTACAGATTTTTATCATACGAAATTTAATTTGCGTAAATTAAAGAAAGCATATTCTGCATGGCAGAATGGTCTCGAAGGAAAAGGCTGGAATATGCTTTATATCGAAAACCATGATCATCCTAGAATGGTATCCCGCTACGGAAGTGAGAAATTCCGTGTGGAAAGTGCCAAGATGTTGGCAGTATCATATTTGTTCTTAAAGGGAACACCGTTTATCTATCAGGGACAGGAAATCGGTATGAGCAACTGGTATCCATCTGATCCAGAGATGTATGAAGATGTACAGACTCGTTGGCAGTATTTTAATGTAGCTACAAAGAAATCTCCAGAGAAACGTTTGGAGAGATTATGGCATGGTTCCCGTGATTCGGCTCGTACTCCAGTGCAGTGGGATAATACAGAAAATGCTGGCTTTACAACCGGTACACCATGGTTTTATGTCAATGAAAACTACACCGAAGTAAACGTTGCTTCGCAAGAAAATGACGAAAATTCTATTTTGAATTTCTACCGTAAAGCAATTAAACTTCGTAAGGAACTTTCTGCAGTAAGACATGGTAATTATACGGAATATGGTAAGAATTCTTCTACACTTTATACATATGCAAGAGAAGATGAAAAGCAGAAGCTTCTTATTGTATGCTCATTCTCAGAGAATTTAGAAAATTGGGATGTGCCTGTTGGATTTGATATGGATAAGGCAGAACTTATCTTGTGTAATTATGAAAATGTAGATGCAACGGTTATGAAGCCTTATGAGGCGAGAGTGTATTGTTGGGAGAAATAAGGAGGATAAATTGACGAAGAATCCAACTATAGATTTGTGTGAAACAGGCCAGAAGATTAAGAGAATTATGATGCGAAAGGGATTATCTGTTCGTGATGTGCAGGAATACTTGGGATTAACTACTCCACAAAGTATTTATCACTGGATGAATGGAAGAAACTTACCGACCATTGATAATATATATGCGATGAGTGAGTTGTTCCGTGTGCCTGTAGATGAAATGCTATGTGGAAATCGTAAATCTAAATATACATACACTTCTGTATTAGTTCGAAAGCATTTGCTGGTGTATTATGAAAAATTGAATATGAGAAAAGTAGCTTAAAGCATTTTATACTACAGCTACAATGACAAAGATAAAAACCTTTATTAGAATGAAGTTAGATTAATTCTAATAAAGGTTTTTTGTTTTGGGAGGAAGGTTATGGAAGAGAAAAAAGAGGTTCTTATTATTTCTGAGGAAACATTAAATGAAAAAATATATACTATACGTGGTCACAAAGTGATGCTTGATTTTGAATTAGCGGAGATTTATGGATATACAACAAAGGCATTTAATCAGCAAGTGAAAAATAATATAGACCGATTTGAAGAGGATTTCAGATTTAAACTTACTAGAGAAGAGGTTGAAAACTTGAGGTCAAAAAATTTGACCTCAAGTTGGGGTGGTTCCAGATATTTGCCATTCGCCTTTACAGAACAAGGTGTTTATATGTTAATGACAGTACTTAAAGGTGATTTAGCGATCCAACAGAGTAAGGCATTAATACGAACATTTAAACGCATGAAAGATTATATCATCGAAAATCAGGGATTAATTGGGCAACGTGAATATCTTCAATTATCAATACAAGTAACGAAAAACGTTTTGGATACATTAGAGATACGCCACGAATTAAATGATGTGGAAGACCAAATGGCAGATGTGGTGAACAAATTAAGTACAGTAGTATATAAGTCTGATTTGTCAGAGATTATGACTGAGTTTGGTAAACCACAGATAAAGCGCGGATATTTGATTTTGAATGGAGAACCATTTAAAGCGGATTTAGCTTTTGATGAAATATATCAACAAGCAAAAAATACTATTTTTATTATTGACAATTATATTGGTATCAAAACATTGGAACATTTGATTAATTGTAATGATGGCATAGATGTAACTATATTTAGCGATAATTTATATAATGGACTTCGGGCAAGTGTTTTTGAGGATTTTTGTAAAGAATATCCAGGACTACATATTACACTTAAGAAAACAGGTGGAATATTTCATGACAGATATATAGTGCTTGATTATGGAACAGACGAATGTAGAGTATTTCTTTGTGGGGCATCATCTAAAGATGCTGGAGCAAGAATTACAAGTATAAATGAAATATTCACAGTACATATGTATGATACTATGATTGGCAGTTTGTTAAATAATTCTGATTTGCAATTAAAATAATCTTATATAGTTTGCCACAACCCATAAAATAGGCTATAATAAGACCAATTGGAAAGGGTGCGATTATGATAGAAAAATTGTCATTGAATGCCTATTTTATGTATGTAAAAGATATCGAATACATACTAGCTTCTATTGAACTATTGTCTGGATTTGAAGTAAATCCAAAGATTCGAGAAGTTTATGATGAGGCATTTGTAGAACAGCAGAAAAATGAATACCCATTACTTTTCGAATTGTATGATCATATTGGAAAAGGCTTTGGTATAGAGATTCTTGAATTTATGATGTCATTTGATGTGACGGATTTTACTTTGGAGAAGTATTTCGAGTACATCATGTCTTTGTCAAAAACTGAGTTTTTAAGTATCTTTCTTCAAAAACCCTTAGATGAGATTGAAAAGGCATTGTGTTCAGATGGAGAACAGCTTACTTTCTATCAGAAATACAAGGATGAGTTGCAAAGCTATTTTGCAGTAGAAATTTTGTTTCAGAAGACGGAGTGGCTGATACAAACATATTATGAGTTTGTTGTTGCTTTGCGCACAGAAAAAGCTGTGAAGTTTTTAGAAAAGCATGACATTGAGATCCAAAAATGGAAAACAAAGTTAAAAGAAGGGCTTACGACAGAAGAACCGCTATTATATTCGGAGCATATTATGGGTAAAACTTTTCACAATAGAGGGCCATACGAGAAGTTTTTCTTTATGCCATCCATTTTTATGCCGCTGACATGTGTACGTTGGTTTGAGGATAATCAGATTTTGATTTTTGATGCAGTTCGTTTCGGTCAAAAAGATAATACAATGATTTCGGATGCACTCAAGATGATGTCAGATAAAACGAGATACAAAATTTTAGTAATCTTAAAAGAGAAAAAGAGCCTAAATGGTATTGAGATTGCAGAGTATATGAATCTGGCAACATCGACCGTTTCGCATCATATGAGTCAGTTAAGAAGCAGTGGACTTGTACATGAAGAACCGGCCGGAAATACAAAATATTATAGTTTGAATACGCATTGTATAAAAAATTGTATAGAAACGTTAGAGAAGACATTCCTGTAAGGGATGTCTTTTTTGCATATTGGAGAGAAATGAACTTGACCTAATGTCTATAGTTTGTTATATTCGATATATATCAAATTAGATACAGATAGAATTGCGAAATGAAAGGGGAAGGAGATTATATGAAAAACGTAATCGAAGTAAAAAATCTAAAAAGAGAGTATGTCACTACAAAAGGGTGGATATCCAGAAAAAAAGAGTCACTTATGGCTGTAGCTGGAATTGACTTTTCTGTAAAAGAAGGTGAAATCTTTGGTCTTTTGGGTGAGAATGGAGCTGGGAAGACGACAACTATAAAAATGCTGATTACATTGCTTGCACCTACTTCAGGCGTGTGTAACGTGTTGGGATATGATACTTTCAAAGAAGCAGATAAAGTGCGAGGACAAATCAATTTTGTCTTTGGAGGAGAAATGGGAGTATATCGTAGACTTTCTGCCAGAGATAACCTTTTGTATTTTGCGGGTTTATACAAGATAAAAGGAGAAGAAGCAAAGCGTCGTACAGAAGAACTTTTGAAATTGGTTGAGCTTGAAGCGGCCTCAGATCGTCTGGTAGAGACCTATTCGAAGGGAATGATTCAGCGTCTTCAGATTGCGAGAGGACTTATCAATAATCCGAAGATTATTTTTATGGATGAGCCAACTGTAGGACTTGATCCGCTTGGGGCAAATATGCTTCGCGAGATTATTAGAAAGTTAAAAGCAGAAGGGAAAACGGTACTCTTAACAACGCATTATATGCAGGAAGCAGATGATCTTTGTGATCATATTGCGATTATTCATAAAGGAAAAATAGTAGCGCAGGATACACCAAAGCAGTTAAAGGTGCGTTTTGGTAAAAATGGTGCAGATAGCACCTTAGAGGAGGTGTTCTTATGCTTATGCAAATCATAAAAGACACCATGTTTCTTCAGATGAAACAGTCTTTTGTGCGTCCAATGTTTCGGTTTTGTCTTATTGCAAATCCTATTGTAAACACCATTTTTTTATATGAGATGTACTTGCAAAAAGGTGCGGATACTTTCCTAAATTATGTTGTTTTAGGTGCTGGGCTTATGGGGATTTGGAGTTGTATCTGTTTTTCTTCGATAGGTGATATTAATCGAGAGAGATATTCTGGAACGCTGGCACTTATTTATGTAGCACCAGGTGGATTTGGTAAAATTATATTTGGAAAAGTATTAGGGAATACGATGCTTTCACTATTAACGTTCGTTATTTCCTATATTACGGCTTGTGTTTTAAGTGCTTTTACATGGGGGGAGGAAAGTAGTGGAATAGAAAAGTTCTTGAGTACCATAATTCATATAGAAAACATCGGATATTTCATATTTGCTAGTGTCATGTTAATATTGACCTTCGTTCTTATTTCTATCTGCTTTGCTTTCATACTTATGCTTTCTAGGAAAACAGAATTATATATGAATTTGTTGGAAATTCCATTGATTTTTATCTGTGGCTTTACATTTCCAGTGGAGGTACTGCCACAATGGATACAGAATATATCCAATTGTTTGGCACCTACCTGGGCTGTGCGTATGCTTCGAAGTAGTCAGATGAATTGGGAAAGTTTTGGGATACTTTGTATAGAGCTATTGGTATTACTTTTGCTTACATGGGTACTTTATAAATGGGTAGACAGACGCATACGTATCAATGCCACATTGGAGGTGAGTTAAGATGCATTTTTTACATATGTCATGGTTGAATTTTAAAGGGCAGCGAGCTGCTTTTAATTTTGAAGAGTTTATACTTTTAGACACTGCATATCCCTTTTTGACTTTAGTGTTTTATTGTGTGATGGCAGGTTTTGCTTATGGTACAACAGATGTAACGGATTGGGTTATTGGAAATGCATTTATGCTTTGTACCAACACTTGTTTGTTTTCGCTTGGAACCTGTTTTGTAGGAGAGCGGTATTATGGACGTATTCGTTCTATCATTGTTGGAAAAACATCAAAGTTCGAAATTGTATTGCAAAAAGGCTTTTTTGCAGCAGTTGTAAGTGTGGTAACGACCTTGGTAGGTTTTGCACTAGGTTGCTTGGTGTTTGGAATTGGATTGTCTAAAGTTCCATGGGGAAGTTTGTTGCTTGTACTTATTATTGCAATGTTTGCAGTGATGGGACTGGGAATGTTTTTATCTGTTTTGGGACTTGTATCACATCAGATTCATATGATTTCAAATGTCATGTGGTATGTGCTTTTGATTTTTACAGGAACGAACTTTCCAATTTCACAGTTACCAGAGAGTGTACAGATTATTTCCTATCTCCTTCCAATGACAAGGAGTATTGCAGCAGCAAGAGAATTGGTTGCAGGGGCTAAGCTTAGTCTGGTAAGAGGGCTTCTTTTTGGGGAGGTAGCTGTTGCATTCACTTATCTTGTAATTGCAGCAGTTGTAATAAAATATGCAGAGAAAATTGCAATCAAAAATGGAACGCTTGAGCTTTTCTAATACGAATAGTTTATGTAATATTTGTAAAAACTGTCAGTAGATGTATCTGCTGGCAGTTTTTGTGTAATGAAGTATATTTGCCCAGATGCTATCATCAAATATATTTTGAAAAAGGAGTAGATGGGATGGATATTAAAATTACAGATGACATTAAGTACATTGGTGTCGATGACACTACCTTAGATTTGTTTGAAAGTCAGTATGTGATACCAGATGGGGTATCTTATAATTCCTATGTTATTTTGGATGAAAAAATAGCAGTTGTGGATACAGTAGATGAATATAAATTAAAAGAATGGGAAGAGAAACTGATTCATGTGTTGAAAGGTAGAAACGTTGATTATTTGATTATTCAACACCTAGAGCCAGATCATACAGGCGGAATTGTGCGTATGCTTGAGTTGTTTCCAGAAGTTACACTTGTGGGGAATAAGAAGACATTTCTTTTTCTTGCTCAATATGTGGATATGAAAGAGGAGTGGAATACACTTTTAGTAAGTGATAGAGATATGCTAGATTTGGGAGCACACAATCTGACTTTTCTAATGGCGACGATGGTACATTGGCCAGAAGTAATGGTGACTTTTGATGCGACGGATAAGGTGCTTTTTTCTGCAGATGCGTTTGGGAAGTTTGGAGCACTTTCCTTAACAGAAGACGAAGATTGGGCTGGTGAAGCAAGACGTTACTACTTTAATATTTGTGGAAAATATGGAATTCCAGTACAGGCGTTGCTTGGTAAGGTAAAACCATTGCATCTAAAGAAGATATGTCCGGCACATGGGCCGATTTTGTCTGAGCCATTAGAACAATACATCAATCTCTATGACACATGGAGCAAATATGAGGCAGAAAGTAAAGGGGTGCTGATCGTCTATGGTTCATTTCATGGTAATACGGCAAAGGTTGCAGAACAGTTTGCAGATATGCTTCGTGAGATGGGAGAGGAAAAGGTTGTAGTAGTGGATTTGGTGCGTTCGGATATGGCAGAGGTCATAGAAGATGCATTTCGTTATGACCGCATGGTGATTGCAGCAGCTAGCTATGATGCAGGAGTATTTCCAGAAATTAATGATTTTTTATATCGATTACAGATGAAAAATTATCAGAAGCGTAAGGTTGGTATTATTGAAAATGGTACGTGGTCGCCATCAGCTGGGCGAGTGATAAAGCAACTGCTTGAAGAAATGAAAGAATTGGAAATTATAGAACCGATGATTACGGTGTATTCGACTTTGAAAGAAGAAAATATGGAAGGCATGCGTGTACTTGCAATAGAAATGATGTAGAGAATAAAACTTGCTCAAGTATTGGGCAAGTTTTTTTGTGTAAGCAGTAAAAATGGAGGAATCCATCTTTTTGAGTTTCATTTTACAGTATATAATGGTACAATAAACAAGATATTACAATGAAATTGGAGATAAATTTATGACAGACATTTTAACTCGTGCAGGTTGTTTTATTGCGATTATTATAATGGGATACGTGCTTCGCAAAATTAACTTCTTTAAAGAAGGTGACTTTGCAGTTTTATCAAAGATTACATTAAGAATTACATTGCCATGTGCATTTATTTCAAATTTCTCAGGCAAACAGCTTGAGCCATCGATGCTCTTTATTTCACTGTTGGCACTCGGGGCAGGTATTCTTTATATGATACTAGGCTTTCTGATGAACCTTGGCAAGAGTAAAGAGGAAAAAGCCTTTGGGGTGCTAAATTTACCAGGCTATAATATTGGAAACTTTGCAATTCCTTTTGTACAGAGTTTCTTGGGGCCAGTTGGTGTAATTACAACAAGTTTATTTGATGCAGGTAATGCATTTGTGTGCTTAGGTGGAGCCTTTGGTGTAGCTTCAAGCATCAAAGGAGAAGGAAGGTTCTCGTTCAAACGTATTATTAAGGCACTTTCCAAATCAGTTGCATTTTTGACTTGTATTACGATGATGACCTTGGGGATGCTTGGAATCACACTTCCTGCACCTATTATTGAATTTGCTGGTATAGTAGGTAATGCCAATGCATTTGTGGCAATGTTAATGCTTGGTGTTGGGTTTAAACTTTCAGGAGACAAGAGTCAGATTGGTACAATCGTAAAAATTTTACTTGTAAGATATGGAATGGCCTTTGTGTGGGCGGTTGTATTTTTCAATCTACCTTTGGAATACGAAGCAAAAGTGGCGCTTATTTTACTTGCATTTAGCCCAATTGGTTCTGCAGTTCCAGCCTTTACCGAAGAATTAAAGGGAGATGTAGGATTATCGGCGGCTTTAAACTCGATTTCGATTATTTGTAGTATTGTTTTTATGGTAGCAATTTTACTTCTTATGTTATAATTAAGGAAAGACTTATGAGGAGGGCATCTTATGAAAAGAAATAACTTCTTAGATGTATTAAAAGGAATATGTATTCTGCTGGTTATTTTGACGCATTTTGACTGGGTTGAGCCAGAACGACTGAAATATTTGTTTCCATTTTGGATGAATCCAGCAGTACCTATTTTTATGATTATTTCGGGGTATGTATTTACAGAATCCTTTAAGCGAAAAAATGTATCGACCTTCAAAGAGGCATACAATTTGAAAGGTATTGTAGACAAGGTAATTCGTTATACTGTGCCATTGATTATTATTTATGCGATTGAAGTTCCTGTAAAAACAATTATTTTGCAGCAACCAATTCGCATTTCGGAACTTGTGTATCAGTTCTTCTTAGGTGGATATGGGCCAGGAAGTTATTATTATCCATATATGATAGAATTTATCTTCTTATTCCCATTGATTTACTTTGCAATCAAGAAATGGGATTTTAGAGGTTTGGTACTTTGTGGAGCAGCCAACATTTTATACGAAGTTATTAAGGTGCCTATGGGTATGACGGGAGCGGTATTCCGTCTTATCGTATTTCGTTACATCTTTGCGATTGCATTTGGCTGTTATATCAGTATGGGTAAGATGCAGTTGAAGAAATGGATGGGTGTAGCATCATTTATCTTTGGTGCTGTATTTATCTACATCGTATGTTATACCGGTTATAAACCAGTCTTTTTCAACCGTTGGTCTAGAACTTCGATGCTTGCAGTATTTTACATTGCACCAATCGCTTATCTTTTGATTACGAGATGCAAATGGGAGTGTAAGCCACTTGCTTATATGGGAAAAGCATCGTATAACATCTTTTTTGCACAGATGGCATTTTTCCATATTGTAAATACAGTAATGGGAGGAATTCCGGGAACACCAATTCCTATGTTGATTACATATGCTTGCTGTATTGCATTAGGAATTCTGTTCTATAAAGTAGAGACACCGATTACCAAAAAGGTATTAGGATGGAATGCAAAAATATTTGCGAAAAAAGAGTAAGGAATGAGGAAACAAATGAGAAATAGTAAGAAATTTTTATTAGTAACTGCACTTATTGCAGTAGTAGCAACGACTGTCGTAGGTTGTAGCTGGGCAGGATTTTCAAATACTTTAAATAATTTATCTGGAAGTATCAAAGGTAATACTTATGAATGTGAATTCTATTCCAATTCAGGTGAATTATTTATGACAGCAGAAGGAACCAACATCAATCTTTCTTCAAATATTGTAGAGGAATACACATACACAGGAGAGTATTGGGAAACAACAGAGACAATGTCTTCAGTTATTACCATTACGATTGATGGTAAGCAGATGGAAAGCTGTGGTAGTACAGTACTCTTTATTGAAGAAGGTTTGGAGCCAGATGTAGAATTTGATGCGACAAATCTTTCTATAGAAAGTAGTGCAAATGGTATTGGCGATATGACAATCATTGCAGAAACAGTAAACAAATACAAAAACTACTTTGGTAAAGGAACTGTAGTATTGATTCAGAGTCAGCTTGGTGATCCAATCTGTGCATTCTCTGGTGAAGATGTGTACTGGGAAGTAAGTGAAAATCTCCCTAAGACGACAAAACTTATGGTGGATGGGAAGGCTCTCTATATTCATAGAGCGAATTTCCAGATTATTGATAAAGCATTACTTGATTAATATAAAGAATACAAAAGAGCTGACGAAATGTCAGCTCTTTTGCATATTCTTCCTAAATATGGAAATGCTAAGGTTATAAAAATATTTAGGAGAATTAGCATGAATTATTTAGAAATTGAGAAAGTGACAAGTCGTGAGATTTTGGATTCGAGGGGGAATCCGACGGTAGAGGCTGAGGTGACATTAAAAGGAGGAAGTGTAGGCAGGGCAGCTGTGCCAAGTGGAGCTTCTACGGGATTATATGAAGCATTGGAATTACGTGATGGTGATGAAGAGAGATACAATGGTAAAGGTGTTACAAAGGCGGTAGAGAATATCAATACGATTATTGCAAGTGCAATTATTGGAATGAATGCATCACACACCTATGCGGTGGATAGACAGATGATTCAGACGGATGGAACAAAGGATAAGTCCAGACTAGGAGCAAATGCCATTCTTGCAGTATCGATTGCGACAGCAAGAGCAGCAGCTAATGCATTAGGATTACCATTGTATCGATTCTTAGGAGGAGCTGCGGGAACGCGTCTGCCAGTACCTATGATGAATATATTGAATGGTGGTGCTCATGCGGCGAACAATATTGATGTACAGGAATTTATGATTATGCCGGTGGGGGCTGGTTCTTTTAAGGAAGGACTGCGCTGGTGTGCGGAGGTGTTTCATGCACTGGCTTCTATTTTAAAATCAGAAGGACTTGCAACATCGGTAGGTGATGAGGGTGGTTTTGCACCAAATTTAACAAGCGAAGATGAGGCTATCACATTGATTTTAGAGGCGGTACAGTATGCGGGATACCGACCAGAAAGCGATTTTGTGATTGCAATCGATGCGGCAGCAAGTGAATGGAAAGGTAGAGAAAAAGGGCATTATTATTTGCCAAAGTCTGGTGTGGAATACACTTCAGATACCTTGATTGAGCATTGGAAAAGCCTTGTAGATAAATATCCAATTATTTCTATTGAAGATGCTTTAGATGAGGAAGACTGGGGCGGTTGGAAGAAACTGACTAATGAGCTTGGAAATAAGGTGCAGCTTGTTGGAGACGATTTATTTGTTACCAATACAGAACGATTGAAGCAGGGAATTGATAATGGTTGCGGAAATAGTATTTTGATTAAGTTAAATCAGATTGGTACTATATCAGAAACTATGGACGCAATTAAAATGGCACATAGTGCAGGTTATACTGCAATTGTGTCACATCGTTCAGGAGAAACAGAGGATACCACAATTGCTGATTTAGCAGTTGCACTAAATACAGGCCAGATTAAGACTGGTGCTCCAAGCCGTGGAGAACGTGTGGCAAAATATAATCAGCTTATGCGTATAGAGGATGAATTGGCATTTGCTGCGGTATACCCAAATTGGACAGATTTTTTGAATAAACCAAGAAAATATGGATATACTCATAATAAATAAAAAAGTGAGGTGCAGAGTATGAAATATGTGGTAAATGAAAATTGCATCGGATGTGGTCTTTGTGTAAATATTTGTCCAGAAGTATTTACAATGGCTGACACAGGAAAGTCGGTAGCTATTGAATCCGAGGTGCCTGTGGAACATTCTGAGGAGGCTGCGAATGCCGCACATAGTTGTCCAGTAGATGCAATCGAAGAAGCATAGGAAAAAATAGGATTACCCATACAATTGACACTTTAATATATTATGTTATAATGAGGTTAGTTATAACTAACTAAAAGAAAATAACATTTATTTTTATAGCACATATATTAAATAGGAGGTCAAATGTATGGGTAATATTATGTTTGCATTTATGCTTACACTGTTTGCTGGATTAAGTACAGGAGTAGGTAGTCTGATTGCTTTTTTTGCAAAGAAAACGAATAAAAAGTTCTTATCGATAAGTCTGGGGTTTTCTGCAGGCGTCATGATATATGTTTCCATGATTGAAATTTTTGTAAAAGCACAGGATGCATTATCTAGTGAATTAGGAGAAAAGTTAGGTACGGTATGGACGGTTGTAGCCTTTTTTGGCGGTATGTTTTTAATTGCACTGATTGATAAAGTGATACCATCAGGAGAAAATCCTCATGAGCCACGAAATGTAATTGCAGATTGCGAAGGCTGTGGAGATTGTGAAATCTGTGTAAAGGAGCAGAAAGCAAAGAGAGAAAAAGAACAGTTGATGCGTACAGGCGTGTTTACAGCACTTGCCATTGCAATACATAATTTTCCAGAGGGGATGGCTACATTTGTTTCTGCGTTTCAAGATCCAAGTATAGCAATTCCAATTGTAGCAGCGATTGCAATTCACAACATTCCAGAGGGGATTGCTGTATCTGTTCCAATCTATCAGGCTACAGGGTCCAAGCGACGAGCATTTATATATTCGTTTTTATCAGGTTTTGCAGAACCGGTTGGGGCGCTTATTGGCTGGCTTGTATTAATTCCAATCATGAGTGATATGGTATATGGCATTATTTTTGCAGGGGTAGCAGGTATTATGGTGTTTATCTCCATTGATGAGCTTTTACCAGCAGCGAGAGAGTATGGGGAACATCATTTGTCGGTTTATGGCATGATTGCAGGGATGATGGTTATGGCTGCCAGCTTATTACTTTTTATGTAAATTATGAAATAAATATAAAGAATTGTTTTTCATGTTGACAGTATAAAAATGCAGATGTAGTATAATACTATATTAGATGTAGTTTTAAAAACCACATCTGCGAAATTCGGAGGAACTGCATATGAAGATTACAATTCGTGAACCGGGAAGTGCGATTACGCATTATATTGCAATGATGATGGCAATGATAGCGGCAGTGCCATTGTTAATGAAGGCAACTCTGTCTCAGGATATGAAACATATTATAGCAATGTTGATTTTTGCAGGAAGTATGATTTTATTATATGGAGCTAGTACCATGTATCATGCGGTAAATCTTGCAGGAAGAGCATTAAAAGTATTTAAAAAGATTGATCATATGATGATTTTTGTGCTGATTGCTGGGACATATACACCAGTTTGTATACTGGTATTAAGCAAAGAGAGTGGATATCCATTGCTTGCTCTGGTTTGGGGAACTGCGATAGTAGGAATGCTGGTTAAGATGTTTTGGATTACTTGTCCGAAGTGGTTTTCTTCAGTAGTGTATATTGCAATGGGATGGGAGTGTTTACTAGTATTTCGACCATTGTTAAATACTTTGCCAACAGGAGCTTTTTTATGGCTTTTAATCGGAGGGGTTATATATACCATAGGCGGAGTGATTTATGCACTTAAAATTCCAGTTTTTGATAAGTTGCATAAATATTTCGGATTGCATGAAATTTTCCATTTATTTGTAATGGGCGGAAGTTTTTGTCACTTTATGTTTATGTTTTTATATGTAGCGTAGAAAGCAGTGTTCTCCTCGGAGAACACTGCTTTTGTTACATAAGCATGTCGACCTGAATGAGTACTAGATGTTAATGGTAGTTTGAAAAGTTTGCTAATTTGATACAAAAGTAAGTGTTTTCAGAAAAATAATTATGTGGTAAAATATTATATTATAGATTAACATAGGAGAAGTGTGTAATGACAAATAAACTGGCATTTGGTCTTATGAGACTTCCTCAATTGGATGAGAATGATAATACATCGATTGATATTGAGCGTGTAAAAGGAATGGTTGACATTTTTATGGATGCAGGCTTTACTTATTTTGATACAGCAGCTCCTTATCATGGAAAGCATAGCGAGATTGCATTTCGTGAAGCTGTAGTAAAACGTTATCCAAGAGAGTGTTATACAGTTACGGATAAACTTTCTTTTGGCATGATAGATAAGGCAGAGGATATGCAGCCTTTTTTTGAGGCACAGTTAGAACGTCTTGGTGTAGATTATATAGATATTTATCTTTTACATGCACTTGGAAAGGCATCTTATGAGAAAGCTCAGAATTTCAAGGCGTTTGAGTTTGCAGCAGAGAAAAAGGAAGAAGGAAAAGTAAAACATGTTGGCTTTTCTTTCCATGATACGGCAGAGGTATTAGAGCAGATTTTAACAGAGCATCCTGAGGTGGAATATGTACAGCTTCAGCTTAATTATATGGACTGGGATGATGAGAATGTTCAGGCTCATAAATGTTATGATGTGGCCGTAAAACATGGCAAGAAAGTGTTGGTTATGGAACCTGTAAAGGGTGGTTCTTTGGCTAAGGTTTCTCCAGAAGTGGAAAAATTATTTAAAGACTATAATGCTGATGCTAGTCCAGCATCATGGGCAGTGCGTTATTGTGCAAGCTTAGAGCATGTCGTGATGGTGCTCTCTGGTATGAGTGATGAAGAACAGGTCAAAGACAATGTAGGATACATGAAGAACTTTGAACCATTAAATACAGAGGAACAAGCAATTGTAGAAAAAGCGGCAGATATGATTCGTAATGATATTGCTATTGCTTGTACAGGCTGTGCATATTGTGTGGATGATTGTCCAAAGAACATTGCAATTCCAGAATATTTCAAGATATATAACCATTTAAAACAGTACCAGGGTACGAGTGAAAAGTGGGATCGTATGAAATATGCCAAGAAAGCAGAAGAGAGGGGAAAAGCTTCTGATTGTATTGAATGTGGTTTGTGCGAAGGACATTGTCCACAGCATCTGTCTATACGTGAATATTTAAAAGATGTAAAAGAGGCATTAGAGTAGTTTTACATACTAAGGAGGAAAAGTATGTTCTTAGGAGTACAGATAGTTTCGGTTGCAGTTGTACTTAGTGTGGTGGTGGGGTATGTTGGTATTCGTAAAGTACCTACACTTTCAACTATATGGTTTCGAAGATGTGTAACAACAGCATTAATTAATTTCAGTTTTGAAGCATTTTCATTGATAACATTATATCACTTAGAGACAGTTTCCGAACCGATAAATCGACTCGCACATCAATTGTTTGTGATTTCCCTTACAGGATTTTTACATTGCTTCTTGATGTTTGTAGAGATGAGAGGAAGAAATCAGAAGCGATATACGCCAAAGGAATTTTTTGTTAGAACGACACCATTTATATTTATTGTACCAGTGGTTTTGTTTGGAGAAGTAAAGTATTTTATTGATGGTGCATATAGATACTCCTATGGAAGCATGATAGAAGGTATTCGTATCGTTGTGGCGGTATATATTTTATCGTATATTCTCCTTCTTGTACACTTTGGAAAACGTTTTACAGAGCGAGAAATCAACGCGTTAGTTTTTGGTTTTCTGATTATGTTTATTATTGCATTGGTACAAACCAAGTTTCCATGGATGCTTCTTACCTCTATGGGTATTTCCCTGTTGGTTTTAAACGTATTCATCGCATTCGAAAATCCAAGGCAATATGCGGATTTGGAGGTGTTACATGCACTAAATAAAACCGCGTTCTTTACCATGATTAACGAGTGTGTAGAAGCAAAAAAGGAATTCCATATTGTAAGTTTTACTTTGGCAAATTCTCAGATGCTCAAGGATGCAAAAGGATATAATAAGACCGTAGAGTATATGGAAGATGCTGCAAAATATATGGTAGATTATGCACATACAAAATTAGTTTTCCATCCAAAGAGGGACTGGGTCAGCGTTGTATTTACAGATAAGCAGAAGTACTATGCGTTTATGGAAGAACAAAGAGAACTGTTCTCTGAAAAAGGGTATGAAGAACATGGCTCAGGTAGGTTTTTCTTTAATGTTTTAAAATGTCCAGAATATGCGAATACAGTAGATGAGATTGTCGCAGTTATGGACTATGTAGATAAAATCAAAGGCGATATTACTGATAACATTTTCCGCATTGATGAAACTGTATTAGAGAATAAGAGATTTGTTAAGCAGATTGAAGCAGTGGTACAAAGAGCAATCGATGAAGATGGCTTTGAAGTATATTATCAGCCTATTTATTCAACTAGAGATAAAAAGTTTATATCTGCCGAGGCTTTGGTAAGATTAAAAGATACCGAAACATTGGGTTATATTTCACCAGAAATTTTTATTCCTATTGCAGAAGAAAATGGTATGATTCGAGCAGTTGGTAATCTGGTGTTTAATAAGGTTTGTAGATTTATTAAAGAGAGCAAGCTGGAAGATTATGGTGTAGAGTATATAGAGGTTAATCTTTCAGGAGCACAGTTTATGGATGATCAGTTAAATATCATGCTACTCGAATGTGCAAAAAAATACAATGTTCCACCAGAGTTTATTAATCTTGAAATTACAGAGACGGCATCCATTGCAGCAGGGGATTTGCTCGAATACAATATGAGACGTTTAAAGGAAAATAACTTTAAATTCTCAATGGATGATTTTGGTACGGGTTATTCCAACCTTGCAAAAATTGCACAGACAGATTTTGACTTGATTAAATTAGATAAGAGTTTAATCTGGCCATGTTTTGAACGTGAAGAAATCAGCAAAGAGTCACGTATTATTTTGGAGTCTTCTGTTGACATGATTTTAAAACTTGGAAAAGATATTGTTGCAGAAGGTGTTGAGACATTGGAACAGGCAGATTACCTGACAGAACGTGGGGTAAAATATCTTCAGGGATTTTACTTCTCAAAACCACTTTCGGAAGACGGGTATTTGGAATTCATGAAAGAGCATCAATAAAAAAGGGACCATATGGTCCCTTTTGTTTTACAATACTTTTGATAAAAATTCGCGTGCTCTATCACTCTTAGGATTTGCAAAGAATTCTTCTGGAGAAGCTTCCTCCATAATTTTTCCTTCATCAATGAAAAGAATACGGTTTGCCACTTCTTTTGCAAAGCCCATTTCGTGTGTTACGATAATCATCGTAAGTCCTTCATCTGCCAAGGATTTCATAAGGTCTAATACTTCTCCAACCATTTCTGGGTCAAGCGCACTTGTTGGTTCATCAAAAAGAATGACGTCTGGATTCATTGCAAGAGAACGAACAATTGCAACACGTTGTTTCTGACCGCCAGAGAGAGTAGAAGGATAAACATCTGCTTTTTCCTCTAAGCCAATTCTTTTTAACAGATTCATGGCATTTTCTTTTGCGGTTGCTTTAATCTGCGTTTTATTTGTTGTGATAGGAATCATAACTTTCTTTTTATCTGCAGATTTGAAGATGTTTAAAACAGTGTTAATTGCATTTTTTGCCTTTGCTTGGCGAAGTTCCTGACACTGTACAAAAACAGGAGCAAGCATAATGTTTTCAATCACAGTTTTGTTGTTGAAAAGATTAAAATGCTGGAATACCATGCCCATTTTTCTACGATGAATATTGATATCTACACTAAAGTCTGCAATGTCGACACCGTTGAAAATGATTTGACCACCAGTTGGATCTTCCATACAGTTTAAGCAACGAAGGAATGTACTTTTTCCGGAGCCGGAAGGTCCAATGATACATACGATATCGCCTTTGTTGATTTTGGTGCTGATGCCGTCTAAGACATTTTTTGCACCGAAGTGTTTTTCAAGATTAATTACGTCTATCACTCTTTCTCAAGCTCCTTTCCATAAGTTTGATACCTGCACTGATAATAAGTACAAGAAGAATATAGATAAGTGCCATAGCAATGTATGGAACCATGAATTCATAACTGTTTGAACCAATTAAGTTGAAAGCTACGTAAAGGTCTGTAGCACCTACGAAACTTACAACAGAGGTTTCTTTTACTAAAGCAATAAATTCGTTTCCGAGAGTTGGTAAAATGTTTTTTACTGCCTGTGGAATAACGATTTTTATCATAGTAGTACCAAAACTAAGTCCCACGGCACGGCCTGCCTCCATCTGTCCAGAATCGACAGAAAGGATACCGCTTCGCATAATTTCAGATATGTAGGCTCCACTATTTAATCCAAATACAAGCATAGAAACTTCCACACCGGACATACGGATACCGAGTATTGGTAATAGTACGTAGTAGAAAATCAATAGCTGTACTACGATAGGTGTACCACGGAAGAGTTCTACATAAAAACTGCAGATTGCATTTAAAATACGTGGCATTACTTTATATTTTGGAATTACTCTAACTGTTGCAATCAGTGTACCGATGACAATACCAATAAGCAGACCACTGATGGCGATCGTTAATGTGTTTTGTAAGCCCTCGAGGACTTTTTCATAGCCACCTTTATTGATAAGGATATCAAGGAAGCGTGCGACCTTTACTTCAAAATTTCCCATGTTATTCTCTCCATAAAATAGGGGGCTTTAAAAGCCCCCTTCGTTTCTATTGAACTGCATTAATTGCTTCTACAATACAAGCTGCTGGCGCAGTATCGATTATAACATAATC
>JAFQWG010000036.1 GCA_017407605.1 Agathobacter sp.
AAACCTGAGGAAGCAATCTTTCGAAGTTCGTCTTCGGTATTTGCAATTCCACCTCCAGAACCACCAAGGGTAAATGCAGGACGTACAATTACAGGGTAGTGAACCTGCTGGGCGAATTGAAGTGCGTCATTCAGGGTTTGGGTTACAATAGATGGAACAATTGGCTGGTTGATGGAATCCATCGTTTCTTTAAAAAGCTGTCTGTCCTCTGCTTTATCTATAGTAGTCGGATTTGCACCCAGTAGAGTAACTCCATGGTTTGTTAAAAATCCTTCTTTTGCTAATTGCATGGAGAGAGTCAAACCAGTTTGTCCACCTAGTGTAGATAGAATACTGTCAGGTTTTTCTTTCTCAATAATCATTTTCAAATAGTCAAGAGTGAGAGGTTCGATATATACATGATCAGCAATGGTAGAATCAGTCATAATAGTTGCAGGATTGGAATTCACAAGGACTACTTCAAGACCTTCTTCCTTTAATGCGAGGCAGGCCTGTGTACCAGCATAATCAAATTCAGCAGCCTGTCCGATCACAATTGGACCAGAGCCAATTACAAGTATTTTTTTCAGGTTCGAATTTAATGGCATGTTTCTTTTACTCCTTCCATTAGATTTATAAATTTTTGAAATAAAAATTCTGTGTCGTGTGGTCCACCACAAGCTTCAGGATGGAACTGTACAGAAAATCCCGGGAAGAGATGATAGTCGATTCCTTCACAGGTGTGGTCGTTTACATTTATAAAAGAAATATTTGAAAAAGGTGGAATCCGATATGTTTTGACTGCATAACCATGGTTTTGACTGGTAATATAAGTTTTTCCTGTTTTTGTATCTTTTACAGGCTGGTTGGCTCCACGATGACCATATTTCATTTTTTCTGTATCTCCTCCGTTGGCAAGAGCTAAGAGTTGATGTCCCAGACAGATTCCAAAAATAGGAATATCACAAGCACATAATTTTTGTAATTCAAGAAGAACAGTAACATTGTCCTTGGGATCACCAGGTCCATTGCTTAGTATAATTCCATCTGGTTTTAGAGATAAAATTTCTTTACAGGTTGCTGCAGCAGGAACAACTGTAACATCACAATTGAGATGAAGTAAGGAACGAAGGATATTCTCTTTTGCACCAAAATCCCATAATACAACATGATGCTTTGGCAAAGTGCTATAGTAATGAGTGATAGAGGTTGCTGATACCTGTTTTACAGCATCTATAATTTTCCAAGTTTTTAAGGTGGTTAGTTCCTTTTGCGATAATGGAGAAGTACAAAGACAACCAATCATTGCACCATTTGAACGGATTTTTTTTGTTAATGCACGAGTATCGACATTACATATTCCTGGAATATTGTTTTCTATAAGAAATTTATCTAAGTCAAAGCGATTTCTAAAATTAGATGGATTTAGACAATGTTCATGAACGATGTAAGCACTTATATGAAGTTTTTTACTTTCGTAGTCATATGGATTAACTCCATAGTTCCCAACGAGAGGAAATGTTTGAACAATCATTTGTCCATAATAACTTGGATCTGTAAGTGTTTCTACATAACCAGTCATAGCTGTAGTGAATACAACCTCTGCAATTACGTTTTTGATAAG
>JAFQWG010000178.1 GCA_017407605.1 Agathobacter sp.
AACGAAGTAGGTGTAAACCTTAAAAGTGGTTATAATGGTGACTTAACATCTAGAGAAGCCGGCTCTATCGGTGGTGAAATGGTGAAAAAGATGATTAAGCGTCAGGAAGAACAGATGCAGTAATTGTAAGTTAGATTATTAACTGTTCTGGACTCTACGAAATGAGTCCTACTATGTATTAAATTTGCGAACGCTTGCGCTCTCTCAAAGCGTAACGGTTACTAAATTCGTGACAATAAATTGCCACTCATTAAGTACCGACGCTTTTCAAGGTCGCCATTCAATACATAGTAGGACTCATTTCTTACATAACTACAACATAATAATCTGACTTACAATTACTGCTACCTAAATTCCTTGGCATGCTTGTGCAACATAAACAATTCTATGCCTTATAGATAATCCCTGCACTTAATTTATCTGCTGTTTCTTTATCCACAAGATATTCGATAATCGCAAGTGCAAAATCAATTGCAGTTCCCATGCCTCTGCTAGTAATAATATTGCCATCTACCACTACAGCATCTGCGCATATTTCTGCGCCTATGAGCTTATCTTCAAATCCTGGATAGGAAGTTGCTTTTTTCCCCTTAAGTAAGCCCGCTTCGCCAAGCACACTTGGAGCTGCACATATTGCCGAAACCAGTTTTCCTTCACTTGCAAACTGTGCAATGATTTTTTGCACATAATCATTTGCACCTAAGTTTAAAGTCCCTGGCATGCCTCCCGGAAGCACAATACCATCGAGCATATCAAAATCCATATATTCTGCCGGAATATCCGTCTGAAAATTAATTCCATGTGCACCTTTCACTAATTTTTCTCCTGTAATCGAAATCATCGCAACTTCAATTCCCGCACGTCTGGCAAGGTCAACTACAGTAAGCGCTTCGATTTCCTCACAGCCATCTGCCATAAAAACACCAAGTTTTTTCATTTCTTATCCCTCAACTTTCTTATTCAAACTACTAACCACTTTACATTTTATCTCTTACTCAAATTACTATTATGATACTCTCCCGAATTTGTCACATCATCTCCAAACCACGCAGGCGGAACAAAAGCATTTGCTTCTTCTATACTCTCAAACTCCACCTCCACAAGTCGAAGAGGAGCAAGTGTGCCTTGGAATATATCCAGCTCTGCTACACGCTTTTCATCAAGAGGCACCATATATCGAATTTTATCAATTAAAATACCATCAATTTTTGGAAGCATATGTTCAAATGCTTCTGCGGTAAGTGGCATTTCATATTCCTCGCGTGCCATAAGACCTTTACTTTTGTACGTAAGAAAATAGTCATCGTTACTGCGACGAATGCGTACAACTGGATTTGTACAAATATATCCCTGACTAATTCTTTTCTGCTCGAATTTCTCCATATTTTCAGGCAAATATTTCACCAAAAATTTTCTCTCAATTTCCATACATCCTCCAATGTTAAGAAAAGACTCCGCATCTAACGGAGTCTTAAATTCTGTTCATAACGCTGCTTTGTCTGAATGGCACGTTTTAAACTGTCATAACGCATTGTGATATCTCCATCTGGAATCACCACATCCATCACTACTGCCATATTATCAATCATCGTATCCGTAACCTCTTCTCTCATTTTAAGAAGAATACGATAACGCGCCTCCAAATCGTCTGTATCAAAGAATGCCATCATCTTTTCTTCTGCAGACATCTGGTCTACCGATTTATTTTCTACTGGAGCATCTTCAATCTTTTCAAAACGATATTTCTGTGTTACCTCTGGATACTTTTCATGATCCACTTCACTGACAAACATATCAAGCGGTCTTGCACACACCATTCCGTCACCATAAAGCGCCTGATAGATGACTAATTCTTCCCCCGTTTCTGAATGATGCGCAATTGCAATTATCTTATAATTCTTGTTCTTAAAGTGTCTGTAAGTCTCTCCAACTTTCGGTCTGCGACTCATTTAAACACTACCTCCCATACTAAATCTATTTACCATATCCATTGCTTCTCCTACGAAATCTCTTTCGAAACAAAGCTCGCTTTCGTATCCTTTTACCATCAAATCCTGAATCTTTTCAAGTGAATTTTCTGGAATTTCATCTTCTGCATGGTTATGAACAGCAGGAGCTACATGCGCTGAGTGTCCATGTGATTCTTCCAGACTACGCAATGTTACATCATCTTTATCCTCATCTGCATTTGCCTTTGCACGTTGCAAAATGGTGGTATTCTTTGCTTCCATACGGCTCTTATATATCTGCTGCCTAGCCTCATCGTTTTCTTCCATAATGGTAGATGTTGACTGTACCGTACGATTCACTCGACTACTGTTTTCAGCCTGAGATTTCTGATAATCCTGGATATTTATCTGCTCATAGGCTGGTGCAGTACGTGCATTCTTTTTTGGCATCTCGTACGTATTGGCACGCTGCGTCTGCGCAGATTTACGCTGTCTTACAGACTGTTCAAAATCTTTGATTTTCTTTTCATAATCACTGCGTCTTGCATTTACGTTTCCGCGAAGACCACCATACACTTCTCCGCCCAATTCTTTTGCTTTACGCTTGACATCTTCATATTTATCAGGACTATTTTTCTTAAATATTTTAGCAATGACACTAAAAATAATAATTAGAGTTAACAGATCCATAATTCTACCTCCATAATATTTTTTGCTCTTTCATCACCAAATGCACGTTGCAAAATCTGTGTCATTGGTTTTATAAACTCATCCTCATAGATATTCTGTACATATGTGACCTTTTCTACATGTGGCATATCCAAAATATCTCTGTCCGTTCTCTCAATATAGAAATACGCCATCGCACGAAACTCTGGCCACTCTTTCTCCAGTGCCTCTTTTGTTACCGCAAGCAAATTTTCAATCTCACTCTGTAAAATAAGCACATCTTTTTGTACAGATATTTTTTTCTCGCCGAGTGAAAGAATGGTTGCAAAAGTTAAATGGAACTCTTTATCTTCTCTGCCAATTAAAAATTCCTGGTTAAAACTATTTTTATACTGTTTTAAACCTTTCACTTCAACTGATAAATCCAAATCTCCAGCAATCAGCTTCTGCTCCATTTGTTTTAGACTCTGGTATACCATTTCCAAATCAGCTTTTGCCTGGGTATACTGAGCCTTTAAAACTGCACTCTGCTTCTTTACCTTATCATATGATTTTTGCCACTCTTTTACAAATGACACATCCATTCCTGCAGATTTTAATTCTTTTTTTAATCCCTTTAAACTATCTTCAAAACTAAAAATCATTTTACTTTCTCCCAGTAAAATTATTCTCCAACATTTTTATTGGTAAGTGTTGTCCAGAGAAGTTTTAATTTACAAACCTTCTCCATGCGAATATCTCCTTCGCCGAAACGAATCACTTCTTTTTGTCCTGCCTTTGCAGCTTTCCATTCTACAAGGCCTTCTCCATTTGGATTACCACGCTTTACAAAGTTACACAGATAATCCGACATAACATTTGATAAGTCATAATCTTTCTGTTCGAAAGGTCTCCAACCATTCTTTAAAGTACCAAACCAATACCACAAATCACTCGAATGCCAAGCACCATTTTTATCACCTGGAAGCTGTCGATCAAAGAACCAGCAATATGCCTCTCTTTGTTTATCGCAGAAATCCTTTGCCATTGGGAATATGAAAAATGGCATCATATCCTGACTTGTTGCACCAAGCATATATGGTATCTCTTTTACATCGCCGTCATTTAAAGCTGTAAGCGGACTCTTGGTTAATAACTCTCCATCAATACATGGGCTAGCTACCATTGCAAATTTTGGACTTTCTTTTTTCAATTTTTGCCATGCCGCAAAAATCTTTTCTGGTTCTACTTTTAAGAATTCATCTAAATCCTTGCAACCTGCTTCTGCTACTACTCTTTCCCAGAATTCATATCTATCTTCATGTGTCTGCGCACTATCCATAAGCTTGTGCGCACCACCACCACTACTCATTACTGCTTTATTAAAAAGACCATGTGTAAGTGGACTGATACAATGCTGCATCGTACTCATCGCACCTGCACTCTGTCCCATAATCGTTACCTGCTTAGGATCTCCACCAAAAGCAGCGATATTATGCTGTACCCACTGCATTGCAGTCATCTGATCATAAAGACCATAATTGCCTGTATGTCCATCGCGTTCCTTAAGTCCTGGCAGACACATAAAGCCCATAGGCCCAAGACGATAATTACAGGTTACTGCAATGACACCTTTCGAAGCCCATACTGGTCCGTCGAAATGTTTCTCATGTCCACATCCACCTGTATATCCACCACCATGGATATAGAAAAGAACAGGAAGTTTGCTATCTGGTGTAGTTCCTTCTGGTACCCATATATTTAAGAATAAGCAGTCTTCACTGTAAGTATATGTAGCACCTTTACGAAATTCATAATAATAAAACACTTTTTCAATTACTGTTTCTTCATCATAGAATGCACGTGGCTGATAACTACAGTTTCCATATTCTGTTGCATCATATACCCCTTCCCAAGCTGTCACTTCTTTTGGATATTCCCATCTGCCTGCTGTTGCATAACGAATCCCTTTATAGGCAGTCACTCCTGGCCACTGACATGTAGTTCCTTTTATTTCTCCACATGGTATTGTAATTGTTTTCATCCCTTATCTCCCCCGTTAAACTAATTTGGCGGATTCCTAGACACAGGAATCCGCCATTCCTCTCACCATGGAGATATTATATCATATTTTTTCCCAAATAAATACTATTTCTTACGATTATATGCACTTGGCATCCAAGGATACTTTTCCTCGTTTTCAAGGCCATACGCTTCTAACTTCTGAAGCTGGTCTACTACATGAGGCATATCCATGCGGTCTACCATCTTACAAATGATATCTGCACCAATTTCTGCCTTCTTCGCACGAGTTTCTTCATCTGGAATATCTGGTGTAGGCATATGATCAGAGTTTTCACCAAAACAGTAACCAACTGCTGCACTCTGATATCCAAGTGCAAACAAATCATTAAATGGTGCGCAAGACTGCTGTACCATTTCACCATATCCTGTTACAAAAGGTACATCTTCCAAACGATTCATAATCTTATAAGCTCCAACTGTAATATCATGGAATGCTGACATATCTGTAAACAAATCTCTACATTTATTCATATGAATCATACAATCCATGTATAAAATAGGTACACCAGTTTCATCATAAAAGTCACGCACCATTGGACAGATTGTCATATGTGCTGGTCCATGGAAACTGATATACACCTGGCGTTTGAAGCCGAGTCTAAGCAAACTTCTAGCAACTGCGCCCAAATAATCAATACCCTGACGGATAGAAACTTGAACAGTACCTCTACCAGAAGCTGTTGCTCCTGCATAAAAATATGGAAGACCTGTAAGCACAAGCCCATCACATGCTTCAGCCATTTTCAATGCATACGCTTCGCTAATTACGGTTTCACTATCTAATGGAAAACCTCCATGCATTTCCACAGTTCC
>JAFQWG010000179.1 GCA_017407605.1 Agathobacter sp.
TTGTTAAAATAAATCAATTTATATGATAAATATTATCATTTATAATAAGAAAACGCAAGTAAATAGAGCGTTAACGATAATTGTTTTATTATACCGAAATTTTATAATTGGAAGTAGTTAAGGATAAGAAAACCAGAAAGGAAAGTTGGATTATGGAAAAAGATGTAATTGTTAAAGTACGAAATATGACCAAAACCTTTGGTTCAACAGTTGCATTAAATGATGTAAGTATCGATGTACGTCGTGGAGAAATCTTAGGACTCATTGGTGAAAATGGTTCTGGTAAATCTACGGTTACTTCCATTGTAGCGGGAATGCAAAAAGCTGACAAGGGAGAAATGCTTTTTAAAGAGGAAGCATGGAACCCAAGCTCTATGCTCTTTGCATTAGAAAAAGGGATTGGAATGATTGTACAAGAAAGTGGCACTGTGCCGGGAATTTCTGTGGCGGAAAACATCTTTCTAGGGGAATCGAAAACTTTCCAAAAATTCGGTGTTGTAAATAAAAAAGAAATGTGCAAAAAGGCACAGGAAGCATTAGATGGAATCGGTGCAAACCATATTCGTGCAGAGCAGATGACAGGAAGTCTAGATATGCAGGATAGAAAATTGATTGAGATTGCACGAATTATGAATAAGCATCCAGAAGTGTTGGTTGTAGATGAAACAACGACATCTCTGTCACAGACAGGTCGAGACATTATCTATGACATTATGAACAAGATGCGTGAAGAAAATAAGGCTGTGGTATTTATTTCACACGACTTGGATGAGATTATGCGTGTTTGTGATGCACTTACTGTACTTCGTGACGGAAAAATCATTACAACTTATGAAAAGGCAGAATACGACGAAGATAAGATTAAACAGAGCATGATTGGCCGTGAGTTGGAAGGCGATTACTACAGAAGTGATTATGACGGAAGTTATTCGGAAGAAGTGGTTTTAGAACTTCAGGATGTAAGTCTAGGAGAACAGCTGAAAAACTTTAATCTTCAGATACATAAAGGTGAAATCCTAGGTGTAGGTGGTTTATCACACTGTGGAATGCATGATTTAGGAAAAGTGTTGTTCGGAGCAATCAAACCTGCAGCAGGTAAGGTGCTAATCCATGGAAAAGAGTTAAAAAATGAAGCACATGCAATGAAAGAACAGATTGGATATGCTGCAAAGGATAGAGATACCGAATCTCTTTGTCTGAATGCAAGCATCAAAGATAATATTGCAATCGGTGGATTAGATAAATTCTCTACAGCAGGATTTTTGATTTTACCATGGAATGAAAAGAAATATGTAGAAAAGCAGATAGAAGATTTGAGTATCAAGTGTCAGGGGATGAATCAGTATGCATCTGCATTATCTGGTGGTAATAAGCAGAAGGTGGTATTTGGTAAATGGATTGGACGAGGTAGTGAAATTTTAGTTTTGGATTGTCCGACCAGAGGTGTTGATATCGGTGTAAAACAAGCCATGTATCAGCTGATGTACCAGATGAAAAAGGAAGGAAAGACAATTATTATCATTTCGGAAGAGATGGCAGAACTTATAGGTATGGCAGACAGAGTGCTTGTCATGAAAGATGGCGAAGTGAAGAAGGAATTTCCTAGAAGCAAAGAACTTAGTGAATCAGATATCATTCAGTACATGATTTAATGGAGGCGAAAGATATGGGAAAAGCAAATATAAAAAAATATGTATTAAACCTTGCGCCTGCATTTGGTCTGGTAGCCTTATTTGTAGCGTTTTTGGTATTAGGTACTTGGAAAGATATTAATGTAGCCTACGGTTTAAAGAGCATTTTAAATCAGTCCATTGTAGTTGCAGTAGTAGCAACTGGAGCGATTTTTATCTATACGTTAGGTTCCTTTGATATCAGTCTGGGTGCTTCTACTGCGGTAAGTGCTTTGATTGGTGCAATGGTATATAACCGAACCGAAAGCATTTGGGTGATGTTATTTGTATGTATCGGAGTTGCAGTGTTTGTAGGTTTATTCAACTCAGTACTTGCATCTGTATTTAACTTGCCAGTATTCGTTACGACGATTGCGATGCTGAGTTTCTTAAATGCATTGGTACTTCTTTTAATCAATATTAATGGAACCGGTTCTGAAATTGCAATACCAGCACCAGCGGTGGTTCCATATAATACCGTAGAATTTAAGATGGTACTTTTGATTGGATTTTTCTTATTATGCGTGTTCATTTTTAGTTTTACAAAGATTGGACGCAAACAGAAATTTCAGGGTGGAAATCCACTTTGTGCAAAGCTTAGTGGTATTTCAGAGAAGAAAATGGCGATTATTGCCTTTGTAATGTCAGGTATAGGAGTAGGCCTTGGTGCATTTCTTTCTATCATTTATGCGCCAACACTTACCAAAAATACAGCTTCCAGCGTAGGTATGGACGTAATTATCGCAATCGTCTTTGGCGGTATGCCAGTATCCGGCGGTGCAAGAAGTAAGATTTATGCAGCCATGATTGGTGCATTTTCGATGACTATTTTAGGTCAGCTTATGGTTATGTTCAATTTAAACTCAGGAATTGGACAGATGGTAAAAGCAGTGATTTTCCTTTTGGTTGTATTCCTTGCAACCAGTGATCAGAGAGGAAAACTCTTGCCAAGATAACGGTATGAGGTGCGGAACACTTATACATAGATAGTAAAAGGAGGAAAAAACTATGAAAAAATTTTGGGCATTACTGCTCACAGTAGCTATGACACTTACTATGTTAGTAGGTTGCGGTGGCGGAAGTGGTGAAGGAACAGAAGCAGGAGGCATTGACACAAGCAAAACTGTAAAAATGGGTATCCTCATTTCAGATGCAACAAGTGCTGAAGCTTTAGCATTCCAGAATTACTACAGAGAATACATTGGAAAACAGTACAATGTAGAACTTATCTACTCAGATGTATTAGTAGATGCAGCAGGCGAAAAATCTGCAGTTGATACAATGATTACAAACAATTGTAAGGCAATCATTTCATTCTCATCATTTGACAGAGCTGCACAGATTCAGCAGTGTCAGGATGCAGGTGTATACTATGCAATCGCTACAGGTACACTTACAGAAGAAGAATACGAAACATACAAAGGATATGAATACTATGTTGGCGCAATTGGACCTTCTCTTGATGTAGAATTCCAGACAGGCTATGACATGGCAAAACACTACTTAGATCAGGGCAAGACAAACTTTGCTATCTTTGGTGGTGCTATTCCATATTACACAGAAATGCATATCTATCGTGCTGCTGGTATGTTAACAGCAATGGTAGAAGCTGGTGGTGAAGGTGCAAACTACAAAGGTGCTGCTGATGCAGGTGCAATCATCGGACAGATTTTTGCTGATGGTGGCGTAGATGTAACATCTATCGGAAACATCAATATCGTAGGTTATGTTGGTGGATACGACATGACAGATGCATGGTGGGGTGCAGTAGGTCAGATGACAGGAACTGCTGGTCTTGAAGTAATCCTTGCAGTAGGTAATGGTTCTGACTTCTTCGGAACAGGTATTGCAAACACAGATATCGAAATTGCCAGTGTAGATGCTTATGCAGAAACATATGGTGAAGCTATGAAGGGTGACTCTTTACATTATCTTGCTGGTAAATTCTCAGCAAGTATTGGACCAATCTTCGTTGCTACATATAGAGCAGCTTTAGGAGATCCAGTTCGTACAGCAGAAGGCAATGCACTTGCACTTAGCCAGGGTTATTGGATTGCAACAAGTGCAGATGAATTTGATACTTACTACTCAGTAGACAGCAGTATCGAATCTCCAGCTTATACAAAAGACGTATTAGATACATTATTAACAGCTTCTTATGATGACTTTGCAAAATTTGTAGGTGCATACTCATTTGAAGAAATTCAGGCAATGAAATAATTTGGTTTTCTATATTTCGAGGCTGCTCCTAGTGAGCAGTCTCGGGATATGAAGTATAACAGATAGATTTTAGAAGGAATGAGATTATGAAGACAGGAAATAACAATATTTTAAAAAGAATAATTGGAACACTTGCGATTCCGGGAATTGCACTTGTGATTGCCTTATTAGTATGTAGCAATCAAGGAGTAATCTTGTTTGAAACTCAAGGAAACTGGATTTTGTTCCTGCGTGCGACAGCATCTGTTATGCTTACAACCTTTGCTTTGTCGCTCAACTTAAACAGTGGACGATTTGATTTCTCGATTGGCTCAATTGCATTAGTTTCTTCTGTAATTAGTGCAACGATTTGTATCAATGCGGGACTTCCAACACCAGCAATGCTTTTTATTTCGATTGTAGCAGGCGGAGTGCTTGGACTTTGTTCCGGTCTTGTATATGTACTGATCAAATTACCACCAATCATTGTGTCACTTGGTGTGGCACTGTTCTATGAAGGTCTTGCTTTTGCTATTACAGATGGATATGGAGTTTCTTTTGTAGCAAATCAAGAATTAACAAGCTTTACGAATAGCCCATGGAATTATGTGGGAGTGATTGTAGTAGCTTTAATCGTATTTATTTTTATCTTGGATTATACCAAATTTGGATATGAATATAAGGCATTGGTATCTGGACAAAAAGTAGCAGTCAATACAGGTATCAATGAAGTGAAAAATGCAGTTGGCTGCTATGCAATTTCTGGTGCACTGATGGGCGTGGTAGGCTTCCTTAGTGCAACCAATTCAGGAACGGTACAGATGGCACTTAACTTTGGTTCCATTGGCACTATGTTTACTGCTTTCCTTCCAATGTTTATTGGTGGATTTATCGGAAGATTCTGTAATGAAAAGATAGGATATCTTTTAGGTGCAATGACAACGGCTCTTATGTCACTTACCTATGCGCGACTTCTTGTGGATTCTTCTGTACAGCAGATTATTACAGCTGTGGTATTAGTACTGTTCTTAATTTACTTAAATAACGAAAACAAAGTCATTGAACTTGTAATGATTAAAAATAGATTGAAAAAGAAATAAGGAGGCAACGTATGAACTTAAAAGGGAAACCATTTTGTTTGAAAGATGAAGACATCATTTGGGTAGAAGAGACACTTGCCTCAATGACCTTAGAAGAAAAAATTGGACAGCTTTTTTGTCCTATAGGGTATGCAACAGATCGTGGCTATTTAGAATATGAATTGCTTCGCCATCACATTGGCGGACTTTTCTTTAGAGATGGTATGAGCGAAGAAATGAGAGATACATTTGCATATGCACAGTCACATAGTCGTATTCCCCTTCTGATTCCATCAAATATAGAAGCGGGTGGAGATGGTGCTGCTATTGATGGAACACCATTTGGAAAACAGATGTCTGTTGCCGCAGCACATGATACGAAGCATGCGTACCGTTTAGGTAAAATCGCATGTACAGAAGGTGCAGCACTTGGCATCAACTGGGCATTTGCTCCTGTCGTAGATATTGATTACAACTACCACAATCCAATTACAAATGTGCGTACTTATGGAAATAATCCAGATGTTGTAATCGCGAATGCAAAAGAATATTTGCGTGCAGCAGCAGAGTGTGATGTAGCTACTTCTGTAAAACATTTCCCAGGGGATGGTGTGGATGAAACAGACCAGCATCTTCTTACTTCTGTAAACAGTTTGTCTATGGAAGAATGGGATGAAACTTATGGCAGAGTATACAAAGAAATGATTGAAGCTGGCACACTTACCGTTATGGTAGGACATATTGCAATGCCAGCATATGAGGAACATTTTAGTCCAGAAAATAATGGAAAAATTGTTCCAGCCTCTCTCTCCAAAGCAATGCTGAAACATGTGCTCCGCGAGAAATTAGGCTTCGAGGGACTTATCATTACAGATGCGACACCAATGGTTGGATTTACATCTGCAATGAACCGAGCATCAGCAGTACCACTTGCTATCGAAAATGGCTGTGATATGTTCCTTTTTAACAAGAGTTTAGAAGAAGATTATAACTTTATGATGGAGGGCTACAAAAACGGTCTTCTTTCTCCAGAACGTCTAGAAGAAGCAAATATGCGAATTCTAGCATTAAAAGCGGCCCTTCATCTTCATGAAAAACAAAAGAAAGGAACGTTGGTTCCTGGTGAAGATGCTCTTTCAGTGATTCATTGTGAGAAACACGTAGAGTGGGCAAAAGAATTAGCAGATGAAAGCATTACATTGGTAAAAGACACAGCAAATCATTTGCCACTTTCACCAGAGAAAACAAAGCGTATTTTATTAGAAATACTTGGGGATTTCCCATCCAACGAACGTGTTATCAAAAAGGTACATAGCGAATTGGAGAAATATGGATTCGAAGTAATAGATTATGTGCCAGAAAACTTTGAGTGTGGCGTTGATAATGTTGCAATGTTCAAAGAAAAGTACGATGCAGTTGTCTATATTGGAAATATAGAAAATGCAAGTAATAAAACGACCAATCGTATCAATTGGTATACCTTCTGGGGACAGGGAAATAATGTACCTTGGTTTGCAAATGAAGTACCAGTGGTATTTATTAGTGTGGCAAACCCATATCATCTTTTGGATGTGCCAATGATTAAAACATATATTAATTGTTACTCGAACAATGACTATATGCTTGAAGCAGTAGTAGAAAAGGTAGTAGGTAAGAGTGAATTTAAAGGGGTAAGTCCAGTGGATCCATTCTGTGGACGAAAAGAACTTGCTTACTAAAATAGTTCTCTTTGTGGATTGGCTCGAGCAAAAAGATGTTTCGAAATTGTAAAAAGGACGATGGTTATGACAGATAGACGACTTGAATTTATACAGATAGCAGAAAAATATAAACCTAAGATGCAAATAGAGACAGTAAGGCCTTTAAATGGTGTGCCAACAAAAGCTTTAAAAGATGGAGATAGTGTGATTTTTGATTTCGGAAATCATTATGTCGGTCATGTAAAGTTATGTTTATCGTCTGTAGGAAGTCACCAGGATGCACCTGCATTTATCAAAGTAAAATTTTGTGAAGCAGAAAGAGAATTGAATGAGGACTCCTCTAACTATCAGGGATGGATTAGTAAAGGTTGGATTCAGGAAGAATGGATTCATGCAGATGTACTTCCAACAGTGCTTGAATTACCTAGAAGATATGCATTTCGCTATGTAAAAGTAGAGGTGCTGGCAGTATCTGGAAAATACTCTCTTGTAATTGATTCGGTGGAAGCAGATACGATTACTTCTGCACAGGAAAATGGTTTAGCCACTTGCGAAGGGTTGACAGATATGGAGAAACGTATCGATGAAGTAGCCATTCGTACCCTCCGTAACTGTATGCAGGATGTGTTTGAAGATGGTCCAAAGCGTGATAGAAGACTTTGGATTGGAGATTTAAGATTACAGGCATTGGCAAATTATGCGACATTTGGGCAGAATGATTTGGTAAAGAGATGTCTCTATTTATTTGCAGGCACAGCAGATGAAAATGACAGAGTACGTTCTTGTTTATTTACAGAACCGGAGATTGAGGGCGATGATACCTATATGTTTGACTATTCGTTATTCTTTATAGATACCTTGCTTTCATACTACAAAGAGACAAAGGATATCGAGACAGTTCTTGACTTATATGATACAGCGACAAGACAGCTCGAAATCGCAAAGGAATACTTTGATGAAAAGCATGTTATGAAGGACTCCGATGTGTTGGGCTGGTGTTTCTTGGATTGGAACTTAGGATTAAATAAACAAGCAGGCGCACAGGCGGTATATATCTATAGTGAGAAAGCAATGATTGAACTTGCGCATATTGTGCTTGAACATGGTTCAGAAAATGTGTCTATACAAGATATAGAAAGTATGAAAACCGATGTTGCAAATAAAATTTGCGCGGCAAGAGAGCATTTGTTTGATGAAACAAAGTGTCTTTTCGTAAGTGGTGAGAATAAGCAAGTTTCTTATGCTGCGAACGCATGGGCAGTACTTGCTGGTATTTGGGATGATGAGAAGAATGCTGAAATTTTAGCTGCATTAGAAAAAGAGACAAATGCCGAAATGATGGTAACCCCATATATGCATCATCATTATGTGGAAGCATTACTTTCTTGTGGTGAGAAGGAAAAAGCATACAAACATATGACTTCATATTGGGGTGGAATGATAGAAAATGGTGCAGATACTTTCTACGAGTTATATAACCCAGAAAATCCATTTGAATCACCATATGGTTCGAGTATTGTAAATAGCTACTGTCATGCATGGAGCTGCACACCTACATATCTTATGCGTATGTGTGGACTGACAGAGGGCAATTTATCGTAAATGAGTAGGGATATTACAAGGAGTACATAGTATGAATTACAAAGGAATCATTTTTGACTTAGATGGTGTTATCGTATTTACAGACAAATACCATTATCAGGCTTGGAAAACGGTAGCAGATGAAATGGGTATCTACTTTGATGAGCAGATTAACCACAGACTTCGTGGTGTGAGCCGTATGGATAGCCTAGATATTATCTTAGAAAGATACGAAGGAGCACCACTTTCACAGGAAGAAAAGAATGTGATAGCTGAAAAGAAAAATAATATTTATCGTGAATTATTACAGACCATGTCACCAGCAGATGTGACAGATGAAGTAAGAGACACATTAAAAGAACTTCGCAACAGAGGTATCAAGATTTCGCTTGGTTCATCTTCTAAGAATGCGAAGTTTATCTTGGAAAAGGTAGAACTTATCGATTTGTTTGATGCTATTTCTGATGGTACAAACATTACAAGATCAAAACCAGATCCAGAAGTATTCTTAAAAGGTGCAGAGTTCTTAGGACTTAATCCAGAAGACTGCGTAGTTGTAGAAGATGCAGATGCAGGCATCGAAGCTGCGGTAGCAGGTGGTATGCATCCAGCTGGAATTGGTGAAGCGAGAGATTATGTGAAAACAGAGTTTAAATTAGATACATTCTCAGACTTGCTTAAGATTTTTGAATAAAAATGACGCCACCCGATAGGGTGGCGTTTTCTATTTTACAACCAATAATTTATTCAATCTGCGATATTCATTTGGCGTATCACCAGTTTCTTTTTTGAACACACTTTGGAAATAACTCTGCGAAGAAAACGAGAGATATTCTGAAATTTCTGCCAGTGACATGTCGGTAAATCGCAGGAGATTTTTTGCTTCTGCGATTTTTAATTTTGTGATATAGGAAGGCAGAGTAGTGCCTGTTAGTTTATGAAATTGTGAGGAAAGATATTCAGGAGTAAGTTCTACTTCTTTTGCAATTTCACCTACTGTCAATTGTCTTGTATAGTTTTCCTGAATGTAATGCATAGCGGCATTGATTTTTGCATTGTTTGTCTTTGGGTATCGAATTGCAGCTACACGTTCACAGTAATCCATACAGATGGCATAGTCCTTGTTTAAAGACATTACATCATTGATATTTTTGCATGCTTCGATTTTCTGGATATAGATTTCACCAAGCTGATAAGCTGTTTCTGGGTTCAAACCGCCTAGAATCGCCGCACGCTGACTAAGGGTGTTTAGGATAATCAAAGCATTCTGATAGTGACGTAAAGAGGTCTGTGCAAGGCTACCCATTTCATGATGATAGCTAGGAAGCATATGAAATTGTTCACACATCCCCTGACTAATATAAAACATAATACGAGCCTCAAAGTCGATACTACTATGACGTGGTTGTTCTTCGTAGGTATGTGTTTTATCTGTTTCAATCATCTGACTACGAATGGAGTCGTCTATTTCAGATATGTTCCCAAGAAGATCTTCTGATGATAGGATTTCATCATTGATAAAACCATGTAATGAGCAAAGAATTGGGAGAAACATTTCAAAAGAGATGATGGCACAGTTGTTTAGATAATGTGTCAATTCTTCTGCCTGGTCAGCTTTTATGTAAGGGTAGCTACCAATAAGGATATTGTGTATATTCATAGCAGTTAGGGCACTTGCACGTGCTGGCCCTACGATTAAGGTGTAGTCTGTTCCTACGACGGGGATTCTTCCAAAAAGTAATAGGTCCTTGGAAAAGTAATAGGATGGTTTGTCTTTGTTGCTGGAAAAAGCCGGAAGGCAGGACTCCATATAAGGGCAGTCAAGTGTGAACGGTTCAGCCTTTTTTATACAAATATTATGTTTATATAGATAAAATGGGATGTGAAATAAGTCTTTTTGCATAGGTAAAAGTTTTTCTAAAGTTTCTATATTCATGAATACTCTCCTTACTCTGACACAAAGTTCGTATGTTTCTTAAAAATGAACAAAAATGTAGTGTACAATTTAAGCATAATCACGAAAATATACTACAGCTTTGAAAAATATAATACACCTTTGAAAAACGAAATACAACATAACTTTAAAATTTTAAAATATAGAGTATAAAATGCTCGTGTTTTATATTATAAGCAAAGGAGAAAAAGAAAATGGGTAAAGAAAAAAGAACACAAAGCGAAATCGATGGCGTACAGTACCGTCGAGCAAAATTATGGCAGATTATTTTAATCTCATGTAACTCTTTAGTAGGTATGAGTGTGTATTCATTGATTGGATATGCAAGCTACAGTGCAAACATCGGTTATGGAATTGCGACAGCAATGGTTGGTGTAATCTTAACTTGTACACGTATTTTAGATGGTGTAACAGACCCAATGCTTGCGTTTATTTATGACAGAGTAGAAACAAGATTTGGTAAATTACGTGTATTGCTGGTAGGTGGATTCCTAATTGAAGCTATCGCACTTTTAGCAATGTTTGACCTTTGTTCTGGTAAAGGTTTAGGTATGGTAGGATTCATCGCACTTTATGTTGTTTATGTAATTGGATATACCATTACAAATATGACAGCACAGACACTGGCTCCTATTATGAGTAATGATCCAAAACAGCGTCCTACAATCAGTGTTTGGTCAACAGCATTTAACTATATGGTACCAATGATTCTTATGGTAGTACTTAACATGGTAGTACTTCCAGCTTGTGGTGGAGAATTCAACCAGCAGTTCCTTTCAACTGCCTGCAGAATCTGTCTCATGCTCGGTGCAGTAGGTATCGTATTAGTATGTATCGGTATCAGCGCATATGATAAACCAGAATTCTATAATGGTATTGATCAGAAAAAGGAACCATTAAAAGTAAAAGATATGGTTGAAGTATTAAAAGACAACCGTCCATTACAGTGTTATATTGCTGCAGCAGCTTCTGATAAATTAGCACAGCAGACTGCTTCACAGTCCGTAATTGGTACATTACTTTCTGGTATCATTATCGGAAATATGGGTATTTCTACAATCTTAACAGTTATTGGAATGCTTCCATCTATCATCTTTGCTGTAGTAGGTGCAAAATACGCTGGTAAGCATGGTGCTAAGAAAGCTATTGTAACTTGGACTTGGATTGCACTTATTATTGGTGTAGCAATGTTTGGATTCTTTGTAATCATCGATCCTAAGTTAATTGCTGAAATGGGACCATTCATGATTATCTATGTGCTTTTCACATTAGCATGGAATGGGGCAAAGATGTGTGTAACTACAGCAAATACATCATTTATGGCAGATATTATCGACTATGAATTAGACAGAAGTGGACGTTATGTTCCAGCAGTAGTAACTGGTACATACAGTTTAATTGATAAATTAATCTCTTCTTTTGGTGCAGTTATCGCAACTGGTGCAGTAGCACTTATCGGCTATACAACTACAATGCCACAGCCAGGCGACGAAGCAACTCCAGCTATTTTCTGGATGACTATGGCAGTATACTTCGGACTTCCTATTTTAGGATGGATTTGTACAATCGTAGCTATGAAATTCTGTCACTTAGATAGAGCAGAAATGGTAGAAGTACAGAAACGTATCGAAGCAAAGAAAAATGCATTAAAAGGCGAATAATCGCGGAGATGATTTATGAGTAAATTTGAACAAGGATTCCTGATTGGGGCAGCAACAGCTGCCCATCAGGTAGAAGGAAACAATATCCATAGTGATTATTGGGCTATGGAGCATATGAAATATACAAATTTTAACGAACCTTCTTTGGATGCAGTAGACCATTACAATCGTTATGAAGAAGATATTCGTATGATGTCAGAAGCTGGTTTAAATGCTTACCGTTTTTCGATTGAATGGGCACGTATTGAGCCAGTGGAAGGTCAGTATGATGAAACAGAAATCGCACATTACCGCAAGGTATTAGAATGTTGTAGAGAAAATGGCATCGAACCAATTGTAACCATGCATCATTTTACTTCGCCAAAATGGTTGATTGATAATGGTGGATGGGAAGCAGAGGCTACCGTAGATGCTTTTGCAAAATACTGCAAATATGTGGTAGAGCAGTTAGGTGATTTGATGCACTATGTAGTGACCATCAACGAAGCCAATATGGGACTTCAGGTTAAAGCGATTGCTGAACGCTATAAACGTCAGATGATGGCAAAAATGCAGCAGATGATGGCAATGCAGGCATCTATGAATGCAGGAGCTGGTTCACAGTCCGGCAACATGGAAGGTACTGCTCAGATTGGTATGAATTTTAATTCCATGATGGAAAATATGAAAAATCAGCAGGCAGAAAATGAAGATGTATTCGGTGTGGCAGAACCACAGACTTTTGTTTCCGCTCGTACGGAAGCTGGAGATATTCTCGTTATGCGTGCGCATCAGGCTGCAAAAGCAGCCATGAAGGAAGTAAAACCAGAACTACTTATCGGATTAAGCTTATCTCTTCATGACATTCAGGCAGTAGAAGGCGGAGAAGAAGTTGCGGCAAAAGAATGGGTAGAAGAGTTCACTCATTATTTACCATATATCAAAGAGGATGACTTCTTTGGTTTGCAGAATTATACGCGTTCACTTATTGGAGCAGATGGTATTATGCCAGTTCCAGAAGGTGCAGAAGTGACACAGATGGATTATGAGTTTTATCCAGAAGCACTTGAGCATGTGATTCGTCGTGCGGATGAGGAGTTCAAAAATGCAGGTCGCGCAGATATGCCAATTATGGTTACAGAAAACGGTATTGCTACTTCAGACGATAGCAGACGAGTTGCTTTCATCGAAAAAGCAACCGATGGAGTAGCCACATGTAAGAAAGATGGTATACCAGTCATTGGGTATATGTACTGGTCGCTTATGGATAACTTCGAATGGCAGAAGGGCTATTCTATGACATTTGGTCTGATTGAAGTGGACAGAATGACACAGAAGCGTATCGCAAAACCAAGCTTAGGATTTTTAGGAAATATATAAAACATGAAACAAATATGGAGGGATTATGAAATATTATTGCAATCCAATTAATGTAAATTATCGTTATCAGTTTAATATGGACCCAAGAAAAGGAAAATTGGAAATCGCCCGAGAGGCAGCGGATCCTTCCATGATTTGTTTCAAAGGAAAGTACTACATATTTGCTTCCATGAACTTAAGCGTGTGGGTATCCGAGGATTTGGTGAACTGGGAGATTCATCGCTTGCCAGAAGATTTACCACTATATGATTATGCACCAGATGCAAGAGTATGTGGTGACTATGTATATTTTTGTGCTTCCAAGAAAATGGAAGTGTGTAATTATTATAGAACAAAAGATATTATACATGGACCATACGAAGAGATTCCAGGAACCTTTGATTTTTGGGACCCAAATCTCTTCTTTGATGATGACGGACGTATTTATTTTTACTGGGGCTGTTCTAACACAACACCTGTCTGGGGCGTGGAATTAGAACCAGAAACCATGAAACCAAAGACGGAACCTATCGAACTTTTGTCTGGAAATCCTTACGAAAGAGGATATGAGCGTTTTGGCGAAGATAATACTTTGTTTCCATCGAGTGAAGAACAGATAGAGATGATGTATCAGGGATTTTTGAAACAGAGTGGTGTTCCAGAATCTCAGATTCCTCCACATTTGGTTCCAATGGTAAAAGGGATGTTTACCAATAAACCTTTTATTGAGGGACCATGGATGGATAAATACGAAGGTAAATATTATTTGCAATATGCTTGTCCAGGTGCTCAATTTAATGTATATGCAGATGGCGTATATATTGGCGAGTCACCATTAGGACCATTTACGCTGGCAAAAAACAATCCATTTTCCTATTCTCCAGGTGGATTTATGCCAGGTGCGGGACATGGTTCGACCATGTGGGATAAGCATGATAACTTGTGGCATACCTCAACCATGCGAATTAGTGTCAATCAGCAGTTTGAACGCCGAGTAGGTATTTGGCCAGCAGGTTTTGATAAAGACGGAGAATTATTCTGCAACCAGCGTTATGGTGATTGGCCAAGAGCAGTTTCAAGTGAAAAAAATGATCCATGGGAAAATCCAAAATGGTATCTCCTTAGCAGTGGAAAA